>CAYRVM010000077.1:0-3969 GCA_964427575.1 uncultured Oscillospiraceae bacterium
TGGACATCCGCCACAATCTTTTGAGTATTGGCAAGGGGAATCAACTCTATGCTTTGATGGCACAAGTATTTTCTGAAGTTTTCCGAATGCATAAGATTTTTTCTCAGATTCGATTGTAATTTCTACTTTATCCAAAGGAACAGCTCCAGGAACAAAGATGGCAAATCCGTCTAGCCTTCCAATCCCTTCTCCATCATTTCCAAAATCCGTAATATCGATTTCGTAAATCTTATCCTTTTCAAATTTCTTATTATTTGTAACTATGTTTTCTGTAACTGTCATTTTATCTCCTTTAGCCTATTTCGCTATTTTATTTTTTCCGCAATATCTTCTATTTTTTTCAACCGATGGTTTACACAAGATCTCGAAACCTTTGGTTCTAACATTTCTCCAAGTTCAATCAAACTAGCTTCTGGTTCGTCGAGCCTTAGTTCAGCCATTTCCCTAAGCTTGTCAGGTAGATAGCCTAGTCCTTTATTGTCTCGTATTCGCAAAATCGCCTCAACTTGCCTTCCTGATGCGTTTACGGTCTTATCCAAATTTGCTGTTTCACAGTTAACTAGTCTGTTAGTCTTATTTCTAAGCTCTTTTACTATTCTGATATTCTCAAATGCTAGGAGTCTACTGTGTGCACCCATAATATTCAAAATATCAACAATCTGTTCCCCTTCTTTAATATATACAATATAGCTTTTCTTTCTTTTAACAACTTTAGAGTGTAGTGAAAAACTATTTATAAGCTTCTTTATGTCATTTGCCAAAATTTCGCTGTTGCATACTATCTCAAAATGATAGCCCTTTTCCGGATCGCTTATAGACCCTGAGCCCATGAATGCTCCACGTAGATATGACTTTTTACAGCATTTTGTCTTGATAACATTTGCTGGTATTCCATCATTAATGAAGTTGCAGCCGTCCTTCTCTCCTAGTATCCCAGTCTCTCTTAATATCTCCTCAGCTTTCATATCGTGAGGAATGATTAACTCGTAAAAATGTCCTCTCTTTAAAATCTTGGTCTGGCTAATGGTAAGGTCTGCATGGATTCCAAAGTAAGATTTCAATATTTTTATAAACATCCTGGCTCCTGGAGAGCTTTCAGTTACAAGTTTAATATTGATTTTGCCGCCGCCTGACAATCTTATTGTGCCGCACATTCTGATGAAGCCTGAAATTTCTGCCAGCATACAGCATTTGTTTTCTGGTATTCCTTGGGCTAATTCTGCTTTTGTATCTGCTGAGAAAGTCAAACTTTCACCTTCTTTCTGAAATCAATTATTCTAAAAATAGCTATAAAAGACCTTACTTTGCTGTAAGGTCTTTTTCGTGCTCAATCTTTGCTAGTTCAATCATTCGTTTTTCATCATCATAGTGGGCCAGTTCAACCGCCCTATCTAAATGAATATATTTAGCCTCTACGAAGCCTTCCTCTCTCTGAGGTTTACACTCCATATTTTTTGCTTTCATAAGAAACCAATGTACAGTCTTCAAAGTTTGTTCTCTCTCGGGGCGATGTTGATTCATCGAATAGGTTATTTCACCAATATAGTTCAATAATTCTGCTTTAACACCGCTTTCTTCAAGCACTTCTCTTAAAGCTGTCTTTCCTATCTCTTCATCTACTTCAACTCTACCCTTAGGTAAAACCCAGTCACCATTGTATTTTCTAAGAAGCAAAATAGCATTCCCAACGATTACAACACCGCCCGCGCTAGTTTCCGTCCTCATAAAATTCTCCTACTTCATCAATCAATTTATATATTGTATCATATATTGTTGCTAAAGTCCTATGTTTTTCTCGTTTTCACTCTACTAACGTTTGCGAGTAAGATTTATAAATCTCTATGTATCTTAGTTATACTAAAGTCCTCTTTTTTGAGCATTTCTTCTAGCACGTTTGCAATCACAACTGATCTATGCTGGCCTCCAGTACAACCAAATGCTATTACTAGATGAGACTTGCCCTCTCTGACATACAACGGAATCAAGTAATTTACCATTTTATAGACCATCTCGATAAATACTGTTGTCTCTTCGAATTTCATAACATAGTCATTAACTTTTTTACTATTACCGCTTAGGTTTTTCATGCTTGCAAGGTAGAACGGATTTGGTAGGAATCTAACATCGAAGACCAAATCGGCATCAAGTGGAATCCCATTTTTATAACCAAATGACATTACTGAAATTGTAACCTTGAAACTGTCCTTGTCTGTAGTTAACAATTTGCTGATTTCAGCCTTTAAATCAGCTGATTTCATACTCGAAGTGTCAATTATGTAGTCTGCAATACTCCTAATATCAGCTAGCTTTTGTCTCTCCAAAGCTATCCCTTCAGATACGTTTGGTGATCCACTGAGCGGATGAGTACGTCTTACTTCCTTAAATCTTCTTATCAAAACTTCATCTGAGGCTTCGAGGAATATAACCTTAAAACTAACTGAAGCCTTCTTAAGATCAACCAAGCTCGAGTTGAAATCGTCGAAGAACTCTCCACCACGAATGTCAACTACAAAAGCCGCCTTCTCAATCGTAATCTTATCTTGGAGGCTAAGTTCGATGAAATTCTTAATTAGACCTGGTGGCATATTATCTATACAATAATATCCCATGTCCTCCATGCAGTTTACTGCTTGAGACTTTCCCGCCCCTGATAATCCTGTTACAATTATAACATCCATAATTACACCTCTAGATTTACTATTCTCGCAAGATCAAGGCCTGCTGCCCTAGCTCTTTCATATCCGTTCCTAAAACTTCCAACTTTATCTGGAGTGTGTGCATCACTTTGAATGACAAATTCGACTTGAGATTTCGACACTTTTTTAATATCTTCAACTGATAAGAAGTTGTGCCCATCACTGATTTCCATATAAGTCCCTCTTTCAGCACAAGCCTTCGCAATTTCTAAAAGATCAGATTCTTCTTTGAATCCTGGGTGAGTAAGCACAGATATCTTGTTTTCATAAATCGCCTTAATAGCTAGCTCTGTATTAAGCTTTTTCAACTTTCTAGAGCTTTTATTTGTCAATTGTCTTAGCAGGTTTCCTGCATGTATCCTTGTAGAAAGAATTGGGTTATTCCCAAACACTCCATAGTGGTAACCGGCATTAACATAGTCCAAAAGCTCTATGTCTTTTAAAATCAGGTCAGTTTTCCCCGAAAAATTAATAATATTCGCTTCCATCCCTAACAATATTTCTATCTCTGGATAAATGGGTTTCAATCTGTCGATTTCTTGTCTCATTAGAAGAATGCTATTTCTTTTAACTCCATAAGTAACGTGCCCAGGTCCGTGATCCGAAATTCCAATTGCTCTTAGGCCAACTTTGATTCCTGCCTGCACGTTTTCTTCGATCGTTCCTTTGCCATGAGAAAATATTGTATGAGTATGAAGGTCAAAAATTAGTTTCATTTTGCCCCTCCTAGTATTCTAATCTCAGGCTCTAGCGTAACCCCTGATTTTTCATGGACCTTATCTGTTACAATTTGAATAAGCTCAATTATTTCATCAGCGGTAGCATTGTTATCATTCACAATGAAACCGGCATGGAGTTTTGAGACGCTGGCTCCGCCGTGAGTAAAGCCCTTTAGCCCTGCATCTTCAATAAGCTTTCCTGCGTAATATCCATCGGGCCTCTTAAACGTGCTGCCAGCGCTTGGAAGGTTTATCGGCTGCTTCTCATTTCTTCTTTTATTAAAATCCCTCATTCTCTGTAAGATGTCGTCTTCGTTGTCAGGCTCCAATTGGAAGCAGCCTTCTATAATTACATATTCCTTATGCCAAAATATACTTTTCCTATATGAGAACTCCATTTCGTCTTTGGCTAGGTTTACTATTTTACCATTCTTATCTATACATCTTGCACTAATTAATGTATCTCTAATTTCTCCATCATATGCTCCAGCATTCATATATATCGCTCCACCGACGCTTCCAGGGATTCCCGACGCAAACTCCAAACCAGAAAG
>CAYRVM010000077.1:4007-7544 GCA_964427575.1 uncultured Oscillospiraceae bacterium
CCATCAACATAGCATTTCTCAAATCCAGATCCTAGTTTCATTATTAATCCATTAAAGCCTTTGTCTGAAACTAAAAGATTTGAGCCGTTTCCCATTAGAAAATATTCCAAATTTTCTTCAACACAAATGGCCTTAATTTTTATTATTTCGTTGGAAGACTCTGGGGTAACTAATATCGAAGCTTTCCCACCAGCCTTAAATGTTGTATAAAGCTTCATTTCAGCATCAATAGTAATTTGGTCATCTCTTAAAATCTGACTTAATTTATTTAAAACTTTATTAATTTTGTCATTCATAATCGCCACATAATCCACTCTTACTATAACTTATTTACTAAATTTACCTTTTAATAATATCATCCTTTCTGTCTGTTTACAACCTAACCCGTTATTTCAAGTAGTATTTATCGCCATCATGCATAATTATAAATAATTTTGCATATTTATAATATTAATCCTTGATATGACTACTGCTCTGTGTTATACTCCTATTTAAGAATATTTAGGAGGAAAAGGAAATGGCAAAAGAAAAAATAATTTTAGCATATTCAGGAGGGCTTGATACCTCTGTAATAGTTACTTGGCTTAAAGATACGTATGACTATGATGTTATCGCCGCTTGTGTTAACGTTGGACAAGACGATGACTTTGCTGCTGTTGAAAAAAAGGCATATTCGACAGGCGCTTCAAAGTGCTATGTTATTGATGTTGTAGAAGAATTTATAACTGATTTTATATGGCCAACAATGAAGGCTGGAGCGGTTTATGAAAGTGATTACCTATTGGGTACTTCTTTCGCTAGGCCATTGATTGCTAAAGAATTAGTAAAAATTGCGCATGAAGAAGGCGCTTACCTTATTGCTCACGGTTGTACTGGAAAAGGCAATGATCAGGTTAGGTTTGAGGCAACTATAAAGGCTTTAAACCCAGCTATCAAAATTATTGCTCCTTGGAGGCTTTGGGACTTAACTTCTAGGGAAGATTGCATCAACTACGCTAAGGAGAGAAATATTCCAATCGCTCAGACTGTTGAAAAAATTTATAGTAGGGATCAAAACATATGGCATATTAGCCATGAAGGTGGAAATTTAGAAGACCCATGGAATGAGCATTTAGATGATATACATGTAATGAGTGTCACTCCAGAGCAGGCTAAGGATGAACCTACATATTTGGAAATTGGGTTCGAGCAAGGTATCCCTGTTTCAATTGATGGAAAATTGCTTGGGCCAGTTGAGCTATTAACTTACTTGAATAAAGTTGGTGGGGAAAACGGCGTTGGTACAATAGATATCATCGAAAACAGACTTGTCGGTATGAAATCACGTGGTGTTTATGAAACCCCAGGTGGAACAATAATATACAAAGCTCACGGAGCGTTAGAAAAATTGATACTCGATAGAGATACAATGGCATATAAAAATATCGTAGCACAAAAATATGCACAGCTAGTTTACGATGGTTTATGGTATACTCCTCTTAGGGAAGCCATCGATGCCTTCGTGAATTCAACCCAGACTTTTGTAACTGGCGTTGTAAAAATGAAGCTTTATAAAGGAAATTGTATTGCCGTAGCTTCCAAGTCCAAGTATTCTCTTTATAGCGAAGAGTTTGCTACCTTCAGCAAGGATGAAGTATATAATCAAAAGGATGCTGAAGGATTCATCAATTTATTCGCCCTTCCACTTAAGATTAGGGCTATATTGAAACAAAAAAATCAAGAAGGAAGTGAAGTCAATGAAGCTTTGGGGAGGAAGGTTCTCAAAGGAGGAGAGTTTGTCGGCTAACGAATTCAATGCATCTATTGAATTTGATCAAAAGCTCTTTTCTCAGGATATAAAAGGAAGTATCGCCCATGCCAAAATGCTTGGGAATCAAAATATAATTTTTAAAGAAGAATCAACCACAATAATAAATGCCCTCCAGGTTATCCTGGAGGACATTTATGCTGGTAAAATAGAATTTGATATTGCCAATGAAGACATTCATATGAATATCGAAGCAATTCTAACAAGCCGAATTGGTGATGTTTGAAAGAAACTCCATACTGCTAGAAGTAGAAACGATCAAGTTGCATTGGACTTGCGTTTATATGTGAAGGAAGAAATTGTTTCGATTCAGGATCTTCTAATATCCTTGCTCCGCTCTTTGGTGGATCTCGCCAAGAATCATCAAGAGACAGTAATGCCAGGCTATACTCATCTTCAGAGAGCCCAACCTATAACTTTTGCCTTTCATTTAATGGCTTATTTCCAAATGTTCAAAAGAGATTTGGAGAGATTTCAAGACTCATATAGCAGAACTGATGTTATGCCACTAGGCAGCTGCGCACTTTCGGGGACCTCATATAATACTGATAGAGAATTCCTTGCGAAGGAACTTGGCTTTGCTTCAGTATCAGAAAACGCAATGGATTCAGTAAGCGATAGGGATTTTGCCCTTGAATTTTTAAGTGCAGCTTCAATTACTATGATGCACCTAAGCAGATTTTGTGAAGAGCTAGTGATTTGGAGCAGTTCTGAATTCGCGTTTATTGAAATTGATGATTCTTATAGTACAGGAAGCAGCATTATGCCTCAGAAGAAGAATCCAGACATGGCGGAACTAATTCGTGGTAAAACTGGACGTGTATATGGCTCTTTAGTAACCCTCCTAACTATAATGAAAGGTCTTCCCCTTGCGTATAATAAAGATATGCAGGAAGATAAGCCGCCAATCTTTGATACCGCGGACACTTTGAAGAATTCATTGGGAATATTCATTGAAATGATTTCCACATTAAAGATAAAAAATGAAAATATGGCAAATGCAGCAAAGTCAGGATTTTTGAATGCTACAGACGCTGCAGACTATCTAGTAAACAAAGGTTTGGCTTTTAGGGATTGCCACGAAGTAATCGGAAGGATAGTTCTTTATTGTATAGAAAACAAAATGGCTATTGAAGATTTAAGCATTGATAAGCTAAAAAGCTTTAGCGAAAAATTCGATGTAGATATTTATGAAAAGATAAGTTTGAATTCTTGCGTGGCTTCTAAGATATCGCAAGGCTCGACAGGCTACAAGAGCGTATCAGAAATGACATCAAAGGCAGAACTATATCTTAAAAACATGAAGTAAAGCTCGGCTATTCGAGAGCAAAATGCGCACTTCGGACTTCTAATATTTATTAAGTCCGTGGTTACGTGCCACATTTTCTCTCGAGCGCCGAGCTTTTTTAATCCATAACCAGTTACTTTAAGATATTTTCGTAATTGAAAGCAGGAATTCCTGCTTTTTTATTATCATTCCTAGGAGAGAGTTATAGAAGTATTCTACATTCTCAGTTTTTAAGTACCTTCTAATATGTTCAAAATAATCTTGCTCTTTAAAATCTAACATTATAATAGGTAATCCATTCAACATCAGCTCATATTCAAGCGCAAGTCTTGCAATTTCAAAATTACTTGATTCAAACGGGTAGATTTCTATAAGCTTATTATGAAAATATGCTGCTCTCATAATTGGATTCATAGTGAGTTTTGATTCTCTTATAAAGTCA
>CAYRVM010000078.1:0-6135 GCA_964427575.1 uncultured Oscillospiraceae bacterium
TTTTCTTTCTGCTTCGCGGATACCATTGATAATTTCTTTAACTTTTTTTGCATCTAGATTTCCATAGGTTTCATCATCGTCGCCAGACTGAATCATCATAACTGGAGCTAAGCTGCAGCAACCTAGGCAAGCAACATTGTTCAATGTAAAAAGACCATCTGCTGTAGTCTCACCATCCTTAATTTTTAGTTCGCTTACAATCGCTTCCTCAATTTTCTTTGATCCGCTAACGTGGCAGGCGGTACCTTGACATAGCATTATTAGGTACTTGCCTATTGGCGCTAAACGAAACTGTGTGTAAAACGTGGCGACACCATATATTTTTGCCTGCGTGATACCTGTTACACTTGCAATATGTCTAATCACATCCCTTGATAGATATCCGTAAAGTCCCTGAACTTTCTGTAAAATAATTATTAGACTTCCTGGAATATCCTTAAGTTCGTAAAGGATTAAATCTAGCTCCTTGAAACTTTCATTTTCTGCGCAGTCACATTTGCACTCTGCACCTTGAATAATTGGCTGCATAATATTTCTCCCATAAATAGATTGTTAAAATAATCTCAATAACATCTCCTAAATTATATAAGAAGGTTTAGCATTTTGTAAAGCAAAATCGTAGTAATTAATACAAAAAGATTATAATTAAGCCTTTAAGCATTAAAATAGCTAGAAAATAGCATAAAAATAACCCCGCAATGCGAGGTTATAGATTGTGAAATATGTGTCAATAATGGCACTAAAGTTTGAGTATTCAGACAATGGGGCCGAATTTTTTAACCAAGAACAATTTAATTATGGCTGCAGTTGGAACTGCAATGATCATTCCGGGGATTCCACAGAAATATCCAGCAAAGAGAATTGCAGTAAGGACAAAGACTGGATGAAGACCCGTGCTTGTTCCGACCACCTTTGGTGAAATTATTGCGCCATCAACTTGTTGGATTATGAATAATATTAAAATAACAAGCAATGCTTGTGTAATGCCACCGGTTAGTAAGGCAACAATAACTGCTGGAATCATTCCCAATATTGGACCAAAGTAAGGGATAATATTCGCTATTCCTGCAAAGCAACCTATAAATACGGCGAAATCAAGTCCCGCTAATGAAAGACCTATTGAAGACAAAATCGCAATGATTAGGCCATCAAGAAGCTGACCCCTCAGAAACTGCCCAATTACTATATTTACTTCCCCAAGAGTTCCGTTTAATTTCATAACACTTTGCTCTGGCAATACGAGATTTAAGAACTTCTGCCAAAGAGCTTTGAAAAACTCAGCATCAAGTAAAACATAAAGACTGACAACGGTACCTAGGAATATATTCAATATTCCTCCACCAAGACTAAATATGAAATCTAATATTGATGTAGTACTGAAATGTTTTGATATCCATTCAATCAAAGCAGTTGTTGCATTCTGTAGTTGGGTTTCAAGACCACTTCCAGGGATTTTTGCTATAAGATCTCTAAGTATCGATTCGTATTTTAAGAAATAATCGATTATGCTTTGAACCATCTGCCCAACGCTGGCAAAAACTAGTTGTCCTACGATTAAAACTGCAAAAGCATAAACAACTAAGCAAACCGCTAAGATTACAATAAGAAAAGTAATCAATATGCTTGCAGTATGAACTAGCTTTTCTTGTTTTATTTTCTTTGAGGAACCATCTTTCAATTTATAAAATAGCTTATGCATCATAATTCCATCAATAAATCTAACCAATGGCCCAAGGAGATACGCAATGATTAAACCGACGATCAAAGGTGAAATGGCTGAAAAAACATTACCTAAGAAACCTAGGACTGTTCCAGCAACAAGTGGAAAATTTATAATGATTTCATAAGCAATAAATAGAACAATAATACTGCTTACCACGTAAAGGCTTATTAGCAGATATTGCTTGTTTTCGGTAAAAGGATTGAATTTAGTCATATTTAGCCCCCCTATATGAAAATAATTATATACGCGGCATATTATTTTAGCAAGAAATTTGGTAGAATGGAAATTACAAGGATGGTGTAACGATGATTAAAATTCCAGAACTATTAGCTCCTGCGGGAGGAATAACGCAACTTAAAGCAGCGGTGGAGAATGGCGCGAATGCTGTTTATATTGGCGGTATGGCTTTCAATGCAAGAATAAATGCTGAAAACTTTACTGAAGAAGATATAAAATATGGGATTGAATATGCACACGTTAGAGGTGCTAACGTTTATGTAGCAATGAACACATTGATTTCAGACAGAGAAATAGATGATGCTTTAGAATATGCTTATCAGATATACAGAGAAGGTGCCGATGCGCTAATAGTGCAGGACTTAGGATTCGCAAAACTTCTAAAAGATCAAATCCCACATATGCCTCTACATTTAAGTACGCAAAGTACGATATATAATTCAGAAGGAGTTTTGGCAGCTACAAAACTTGGATTTAAGAGAGTGGTTCTTGCAAGAGAACTAAGTTTAATGGAAATTAAAGCAATTACAGATAATACAAAAGCTGAAATAGAAGTCTTTGTTCATGGGTCACTATGCATTTCATATTCAGGCCAATGCCAATTAAGCAACATTAATGGGGGGAGAAGCGGCAATAGAGGACAATGCGCTCAACCTTGCAGATTGCCTTACTCAATTATAAAGACAGAAGGAACAACGGATACTGAAGTTAGCAAAAGTTCGTACTTGCTGAGTCCTAAGGATTTGTGCACAATTGACAATCTTGAAGGATTGATAGAAGCAGGAGTTACAAGCCTCAAAATAGAAGGGCGAATGAAATCTGCGGAGTATGTTGCTGTTGTAACTGGAACCTACAGGAAATATCTGGATATGTATGCAGATAAAAATCGCATATATAATGGAAGTATAATTACAGATGACGATCGAAGAGACTTGGCCCAAGTATTTAATAGAGGTGGATTTACATCTGGTTATTTGTTAGGTAAGCCAGGTAAGGAAATTCTTTCAGGCGATATACCCAAACACCAAGGCGTATTAATTGGTAAAGTAATTAGTAGCGAGCCAGCAAGACGATTTATTGATATTGAGCTTTCCCATAATCTTTCACTTGGTGACGGAGTCGAAATAAGAAACAAAGACCTCCCTGGAAATGTTGTTACGTATATGAAGAATAAGGGCGTGAAATGTGTATCTGGAGAAAAAGGCGATATCTTAACTATTGGAGATATCGATGGAATTGTTAGGCCTGGAGATGAAGTATATAAAATTACTGATAAAGAATTGATGAAGAGGGCCCAAAATACTTATCTTCACAAACCAAGCAGAAAAGTTCCAATTGACATTAGTTTTACTGTAACAAGTAATAATCCTGCCATCCTTTCTGCAAAGGACGATGATGGCAACGCGGTTCAATCAGAGAGTGCTTCAAAACCAGAGGCCGCTATTAATCGTCCGCTGACTAAGGAGATTGCAATAGAGCAACTTCAAAAGACAGGTGGGACACCGTTTGATGTTAGAAATAGTGAATTTAATATTGAAGAGGGTTTATCTGTACCCGTATCTGAAATTAATAGGCTTAGAAGAGAAGTTCTAGAAAAAATGGAAGGCCTTAGAGCTAATAAAAATAAGAATAGGGAAGAACCGAAATCTCTTTATAGCAGATTATCAACTTCAAAATTATCTGAAAGCCATAACTTAAATGCTGATTTAAGAATTGCAGCTAGCGGCTTAGCTAATAAAAGCAATTTGATTAATAGGAATCTATATTTTTATGAATTAGGAGCAAGCAAAGAAGGTAACATTGTTAATAGTGCATTTGAAGAAAATCTTTTGAAAGCAAATAGCATCTACCTACCATATCAGTGCTTTTTAGAATTACATTATGCAGAGGTAATTTCCAAATATTTAAATGAAGGAATTAAACTTATACCGGTATTGCCATCAATCACGAAAGGTTTTCATGATGAAAACATTCAAAAGAATTTCGATTCAATCGTGAAGGCGTCGACTTCGGGATTATGTATTGGGAATATTGGATGGATAGATAAATTTATGAATGCTGGAGTAAGCTTAATTGGAGACTATGGGCTGAATATTTATAATAGCGAAAGCTTTGACAAATTAAAGGATATGGGATTCATTGGATCAGTGATAGCTTACGATGCTTCGCTTGAGCAAGCTGGCAAAATGGATTTCCATGGATTGGAACCTGAATGGACAATCTTTGGGAGAATACCGGCTATGATTTCTGAATACTGCGCTATAGAAGGCATAGAGCAAGATACAAATACCAAGGGCGAAAAAATTGGATGCTCCAACTGTTCAACTAGCAAGTTTTCTCTTGAGGATAGAAAAGGCGATTTGTACCCTGTGATTCCATATATAAATTCCTGTAGGATGACAATATTGAGCCATAATAAAAAGCAAGGGACTAATGAGATTCCAATTCTAAGAAAACATGGAATGAATAATTTTAGAATTAATATTTACGATGAAACTAAGGAAGAAATTGAGCAACTAATCAAATAGGGCTAAGTAAATTCAATTGTGTTACAATATAAGTATATTGTATGCATATAAAAAGTTGTTTGACTAAATAACAAAAAAAAGGTAACATAGTGCATAAATATACCGCATAAATGAGCACATCATTATTTGTGTGTTTTGCTGTATAAAAACCAAAATAAGTATAACTTTAAGAAAAGGAGTGTTGGCAGTGTCACAAAACAAAATGAAGACAATGGATGGTAACACGGCAGCTGCATATGTGTCATATGCGTTTACAGAAGTTGCTGCAATCTATCCAATTACGCCATCTTCAACGATGGCAGAACTGGTTGATGAATGGTCTGCGTATGGAAAGACAAATATTTTTGGCCAGAAAGTGGCGGTAGCAGAACTCCAATCCGAGGGGGGCGCGGCAGGAACCGTTCATGGTTCATTAGCTGCAGGCGCATTGACAACCACCTTTACGGCATCGCAAGGGCTATTACTCATGATACCTAACATGTATAAAATTGCAGGGGAATTATTACCTGGGGTTTTCCATGTTAGCGCAAGGACTCTTGCAACTCACGCATTGTGTATCTTTGGTGACCATTCAGATGTTATGGCAACAAGGCAGACGGGATTTACAATGCTCGCTTCAAGTTCAGTTCAAGAAGTAATGGATCTGGCTGGGGTAGCCCATCTTTCTGCAATCAAATCTAGAGTTCCTGTTCTCCATTTCTTTGATGGATTCAGAACATCTCACGAAGAGCAGAAGATTGAAGTTATTGATTATGACGATTTTAAGAAAATAGTTGATATGGACGCAGTTCAAAGATTCAGAGATGAAGCTTTAAATCCAGAACACCCAGTAACAAGGGGTTCAGCACAAAACCCAGACATATTCTTCCAAGCAAGAGAAGCTGCAAACAAATATTATGATGCAGTTCCAGGAATTGTAGTGGAATATATGGACAAGATAGGGGAAATAACTGGAAGAAGTTACAAACCTTTTGATTATGTTGGGCATAAGGATGCGGAGCATGTAATTGTTGCTATGGGATCCGTGTGCGAAACTGCAGAAGAAACAATTCAAATGTTAATGAAGCAAGGTAAAAAGGTAGGATTACTCAAAGTAAGACTTTTCAGACCTTTTATTAGCCAAGCATTTAAAGATGCTCTTCCTAAGACTGTTAAAAGAATTTCAGTATTAGATAGAACAAAAGAACCAGGAGCTCTCGGAGAACCTCTTTATTTGGATGTTAGATCTATATACTATGGAGAAAAAGAGCAACCCCTAATCGTAGGCGGTATATACGGACTTGGTTCAAAGGATACAACTCCAGCTCAGATAGTCGCTGTATTCAATAATCTTGAAAAAGCTGAGCCTAAAGACCAATTTACTGTTGGGATTACAGACGACGTAACATTTAAATCTCTAGAAATACCTGAGGGAATATCAACAGAACCTGAAGGTACAATAAGATGTAAATTCTGGGGACTTGGATCCGACGGAACTGTTGGAGCAAACAAAAGCTCAATAAAGATAATTGGTGACAAAACCGATCTTTATGCGCAAGGGTATTTCGCTTATGACTCTAAAAAGTCTGGTGGTCTTACTGTTTCGCATTTAAGATTTGGAAAAAACAAAATACAATCCACGTATCTGATAGCAGAAGCTGATTTTGT
>CAYRVM010000078.1:6145-7462 GCA_964427575.1 uncultured Oscillospiraceae bacterium
ATCATTATGATTTACTTAAAGGATTGAAGAAGGGCGGGACATTCTTACTAAATTGCATGTGGTCGGAAAAAGAGTTAGATGAAAAACTACCTGCCAATGTTAAAAGATATCTTGCTAACAATCAGATTAACTTATATACAATCGATGCAACATCAATTGGAATTGAAATTGGACTTGGCTCTAGAATAAATATGGTAATGCAATCTGCGTTCTTCAAATTATCGGGAGTAATTCCCGTTTCCGAGGCAGTAAAGCACATGAAAGAGTCAATAAAGGAAACTTATGGTAAAAAAGGTGGCAAAATAGTTGTACTGAATGAATGTGCAATTGATAGAGGAATAACTGACATAAAGAAAATTGAAGTTCCAAAGGCTTGGGCGGATTCGAAAGATGTCGCTGTCGAAGTTAATTCAGTTCCTAAGTTTATTACAGATGTTTTATATCCTGTTTCTAAACAGGAAGGAGACGCTATTCCTGTAAGTGCATTTGCGGATAGAGCTGATGGAACATTCCCGGCGGGAACTTCTGCTTTTGAAAAAAGAGCTGTTGCGGTAGACATTCCTCACTGGATAAAGGAAAACTGTATTCAGTGTAACCAGTGCTCATTTGTATGTCCTCATGCTACAATCAGGCCAGTTCTATTGAATAAAGAGGAAAAAGCTAAAGCTCCAGAAGCCTTTGAAACAATTAAGGCAACTGGCAAAGGCTTTGAAGATTACGATTTCAGAATCCAAGTTGCTGCAAGAGATTGCATTGGCTGTGGGAACTGTGCTGACATTTGCCCTTCCAAGGAAAAGGCACTAGAGATGAAAGCTGTTTCAACACAAGAAATCCAAGCATCAAACTGGGAATTCGCTGTTCAGATTCCAGTTAAAGATAATATTGTTAGCAAAGAAAGTATTAAAGGAAGCCAATTTGCACATCCTTACTTAGAATTCTCTGGAGCTTGTGGCGGATGCGGAGAGACACCTTATATCAAGCTTGTAACACAACTGTTTGGCGATAGAATGATGATAGCCAATGCAACTGGATGCTCATCCATTTGGGGAGGTTCAGCACCTTCTACACCATACTGCAAAGATAAGGATGGAAGAGGTCCTTCTTGGGCTAATTCACTATTTGAAGATAATGCAGAATATGGCTATGGAATGGCAATCGGAGTAAAGCAAATAAGAGACAAGGTTTCTGATAGTTTGGTCAAACTGCTTAAGATGAAAATAAGCGATGAATTAAAGGAAGCAATAAATAACTGGATTCTAAATAAGGAAAATGGTTCAGAGTCAAGAAAATATAGCGATCTTCTAGTTTCGGCTATTG
>CAYRVM010000079.1:0-7349 GCA_964427575.1 uncultured Oscillospiraceae bacterium
ATTTATCGTTTATTCAAGGCTCATGTTGCACTTTTGATAATGATATTATTAAGGAACCGGATCTTTCTATTGCAGTTGATTCAACTGATATTAAAAGATTTTTCAAAAGAAAAGAGAAATTCTTACAAGGCAAGAAGAAGATTTGCATTGACCATCACCATACAAATGGTTATTTCGGTGATCTTAATTATGTTGACGAACATTCTGCTTCAACAGGGGAAATTATTTATAAATTACTTAAAGAAATGAATGTTAAGTTAAATAAAGAAATAGCAGAAGCAATTTACGTTGCAATAATAACGGACACTGGTAATTTTCAATATACTAATACAACTGCAGAATCTCATATTATTGCAGCAGAATTACTTGGAGTTGGAATAAATTTAGAAAAAATTGGAGTAGAACTATACCAAAATGTAAGGGTTGAGAAGTTAAACCTTACAGCAGAGATACTCAAAACAACTAAAATAATATGCGATGGCAAAGTTGCAATAGCATATGTTACATTAGAAATGCTTAAATTGACAAATACTTCACTTGAAGAAAGTGAAGGTATTGTAGAAGTTTTGAGAAGTATAAGAGGTGTTGAAATCTCAATATTTATTAAAGAGATAAATCCTGAAGAGTCAAAGATAGGCATGAGGTCAAAGAGTTATGGAAATGTTGCGGTTATCAGCCAGAAATTTGGCGGTGGCGGGCATATTAAAGCGGCAGGATGTACAATAAAAAAATCAATATATGAATCAAGGCAACTAATAATAAGCGAAGTAGAAAGATATTTTAATGAACAACGGAATAATTAATTTATTAAAACCTGCTGGGATGACATCTTTTGATGCAGTTTCGGCTATAAAACGTATCTTTCAAACTAAGAAAGTTGGACATACTGGAACTTTAGATCCTATGGCTACTGGAGTTTTACCAATTTGTATTGATAAAGGTACTAGAATAATAAAGTATTTAGAAAGCGACACAAAAAGCTACAGGTGTGAAGTTTTATTTGGATATGAAACAGATACTCAAGATGCTTGGGGTACAGTTACAAAAAGATTAGAAGTTAATGTCAATGAAGAAAAGATAATTAAAGCAACAGAAAAATTTATTGGAAGAATTCAGCAAACCCCACCAAACTATTCTGCAATAAGAATTAATGGTAGAAGAGCATACGAATATGCTAGAAACGGAGAGCTGGTAACGCCTAAACCAAGAGAAATTACAATAGAAAATTTTGATATCATTAAAATTGATTTGAAGAAAAATACAATGCTATTTGATATAGAAGTATCCAAAGGAACATATATTAGAACTATATGTTCTGAACTAGGAAGAATATTAAAATGCGGTGGAATAATGAATTTCCTTTCTAGAACACGTAGTGGTATTTTTAATTTAAGTGATACAACTTCCTTTGAAAATCTAGAATTACTATATAACACTGGACGCATTAATGAAATTTTATTACCATTGGACTTCCCCTTAAGCCATTTATCAAAAGCACAAATCTTAGAACCTACGAAAGTTAGAGAAGTAATGTGCGGCGGATACTTGAAGCTTGAAGATTTATTATTACAAAGTGATACCAAATATGAAAATGATTTTATAACCTTGTACTTTAAAAAAGAGTTGATTGCTATTTCGAAATTTGATAATAGTATTAATATGTTTAAAACAGATAAAGTTTTAGCGAATATTATAGATAATAATTAAATTAAATGTAATATTGAAAACAGGAGTAAATATTAGTAATGAAAGTTTTTAAATCGATATCAGATGTTGAGAATATAAGTGAAACTGTAATAGCGTTAGGTAATTTTGACGGCATACACAAAGGCCATCAAGAATTAATTAATAGAACAGTTAAAAGCGCAAAAGGTGCAAATCTAAAAAGCGCTGTATTTACTTTCTCAAATCATCCAAGAAATGTTATGGCTGGAAGATCAATAATAAAAAACATTCTTTCATGGGATGAAAAAGTCTCAATAATTAAGTCTTTTGGTATAGACTATTTAATTTCAGTTCCATTTGATTATGAAATGCAAAATATGGATCCTAGAGATTTCATTTTAAATATTTTAGTTGGTAAATTGAAGATGAAAGAAGCATATTGTGGATTTAATTTTCAATTTGGACATTTAGCAAAAGGAAATGCAGAATTATTAACTAAAGTAGGCTTGGAAAAAGATTTTGGAATACATATATTGGAACCTATAAAAATTGAAGGGATAATAGCGAGCAGCTCATATATTAGAGATCTTATTTCAGAGGGCAAAATTGATGAATGCCAAAAATATCTTGGACGATATTATTCAATAGGTGGTACGGTTGTAACTGGGAATAAAATAGGTAGAACAATTGGATTCCCAACTTCTAATATTATCATTGATGAAGGTATGGTAACACCCGCTAATGGAGTATATGTAACCTTTTGTACATATAATGGGATTAGATATAAAAGTATTACAAATGTTGGCTTCAAGCCTACTATTGGAGATAATAAGTATACAATTGAAACACACATTTTTAATTTTAATTATGATATATATGGAAAAGATATTAAAGTAGAATTCTTAACAAAATTGAGAGATGAAATGAAGTTCAACAATTTAATTGAACTAAAAGAACAAATTACCAGAGATAAACAAAAGGCACTCGATTTTCATATATAACAGTTCAAACAATATATATTTAGCTTTACAAATTGACAAAGAATGTGGTATTATTAACTCTAATAAACATTACCTTTTACTCAGACTAACGACACTCCGGCGTGGTTCTAGGTTTAAGGTGAAAAATTGAAGGAGAAATAAATGATTGATCAAGTAAAAAAGCAGGAAATAATTAACCTGTACAAGACTCACGAAGGAGACACAGGTTCTCCAGAAGTTCAAGTAGCTATACTAACCTATAGAATCAATGACCTTAATGAACATTTAAAAATTCATAAAAAGGATCATCATTCTAGAAGAGGTTTGCTGAAGATGGTTGGACAAAGAAGAAATTTATTGAACTATCTTAAAAACAAGGACATTGCTCGTTATAGAGATATGGTAAGTAGACTTGGTTTAAGAAAATAATCAAAAAATTAAGCGGGGATATTCCCCGCTTTAGTTTTATAATGCAGAAGCAGTTTTGCATAAGGCATGAGGCCAGAACGCATCTATAAAGAATTATCAGGAGGTAAGTTGATAATGAGATTCACAGATTATAAAATTTTTAAGACAGAATTGGCTGGTAGACCACTAGAAATCGAAGTAGGCAAAGTAGCCTTATTAGCTGGTGGAGCCGTTTTCGTTAAATATGGAGATACAACTGTTCTTGTAACAGCAACATCATCACAAGATCCAAGACCAGACATTGATTTTTTCCCATTAAGCGTTGATTATGAAGAAAAACAATATGCAGCAGGTAAAATACCTGGTGGCTATATAAAAAGAGAAGCAAGACCATCCGAAAGAGCAATATTAAATTCTAGACTAATTGATAGACCTATCAGACCATTATTCCCAAAAGGATTTTATAATGACGTTGTTGTAATTGCTACTGTAATGTGTGTGGACCTAGATTGTTCACCTGAAATCGTAGCAATGATTGGATCTTCTTGTGCACTTTCAATTTCTGATATTCCATTTGATGGTCCTACTGGATCAGTATTGATTGGAAGAATAAATGGAGAATTTATTGTAAATCCAACACTTGCACAAAGAGGAGAAAGCGACTTGCATTTAATCGTATCAGGAACTAAGGATGCGATCATGATGGTAGAAGCTGGTTCCGATGGAGTCTCTGAAGATGTAATGCTAGAAGCAATTATGTTTGCACATGAAGAAATTAAGAAAATAGTTTCATTTATAGAAGGAATTGTAAGTGAAGTTGGAAAAGTTAAGAGAGATGTTCAACTAATAAAAGTGCCTGAAGACATAGATAATCAAGTTAGAGAGTTTGCTTCTGATAAAATGAGAGCAGCTATTCAAACTTATGATAAGCAGGAAAGATTGGACAATATGGCAGCTGTTGAAAAGGAAACAAAAGAGTATTTTGCGGAAGTTTTCCCGAACAACAAAAAGGATATCAGCGCCGTATTATATAAAATAACTAAAGATCAAGTAAGATCAATGATTATTAATGAAGGAATAAGACCAGACAACAGAAAGACTGATGAAATTAGACCTATTTGGTGTGAAACTGGAGTTTTACCAAGAACTCACGGGACTGGACTATTCACAAGAGGACAAACTCAGGTATTAACTGTTGCAACCCTTGGATCAATGGGCGATGCACAAAGACTTGATGGAATAACTGAAGATACTGAAAAAAGATATATGCATCACTACAATTTCCCAGCATACAGTGTTGGAGAAGCTAAAACCTCAAGAGGACCTGGCAGAAGAGAAATTGGCCACGGTGCTTTAGCGGAAAGAGCTCTAATTCCAGTACTTCCTTCAGTTGAAGATTTCCCTTACGCTATCAGATTAGTTTCTGAAGTACTTGCTTCAAACGGAAGTACATCACAGGCATCTGTCTGCGGAAGCACACTTGCTTTAATGGATGCTGGTGTACCAATCAAAGCACCTGTAGCCGGAATAGCAATGGGCTTAATTAAGTCAGAAGATAAAATTGCTATCTTAAGTGACATTCAAGGTATGGAAGACTATCTTGGCGACATGGACTTTAAAGTAGCAGGAACTGATGCTGGTATTACTGCAATTCAAATGGATATAAAGATTAATGGTATAGATAGAGAAATTCTTAAAAAGGCATTACAACAAGCCAAAGAAGGAAGAATGCACATCATGTCAAAAATGATGGAAGAACTTTCAGCTCCTAGACCAGAAATGTCACCATTTGCTCCAAGAATAATTTCAATGATGATCGATCCAGATAAAATTAGAACGGTTATCGGACCTGGAGGAAAGACCATTAATAGAATCATAGATGAAACCGGGGTTAAAATTGATATTAATGACGATGGATTAGTTTTCGTTACTGGTAAAGATAAAGAAACTGCAGACCTTGGAATAGCCGCTATCAACTTACTAATTAAGGATGTTGAAGTTGGAGTAGTCTACGATGGAAAAGTAACTAGAATCATGCCATTTGGTGCGTTCATTGAGATTCTACCTGGTAAAGAAGGATTACTTCATATCTCTAAAATGTCAGAAAAAAGAGTTGAAAAAGTTGAAGACGTAATGAATTCAGGAGACATTGTAAAAGTAAAAGTAACTGAAATTGACAATCAAAATAGAATCAACTTAACTAGAAAAGGCCTAGAATAAAATATAAAGAAATATTTGAATACTTAAATTGATAGGCTTTGCAATTTATTAATTATTAATTGCAAAGCCTTCTTAAAAATATGGCAATAACAAAATTTATATAAATTGAGGAAGAAAAAAATGATAAAAAATTATAAGCTAAGCAATGGCATAAGAGTCGTTATGGAGGAAATATCGTTTCTTCAGTCTGTTTCCATTGGAATCTGGGTTAAAGCTGGATCGGTTGATGAAGACAAGGATAATTATGGTATATCGCATTTCATAGAACATATGCTATTTAAAGGAACTACTAATAGAAGCGCTAAAGAAATAGCACAGGACATAGATAAAATAGGTGGTCAAATAAATGCTTTGACAAGCAAGGAAAGCACTTGTTACTATGTTAAGTCGTTAAAGACAAGCGTAGAGCCTGCATGCGATGTTCTAATAGATATGTTTACAAATTCTGTGTTTGATGAAATTGAAATCGAAAAAGAAAGAAGAGTAGTCCTAGAAGAGATAAATATGGTCGAGGATTCACCTGAGGATTATACTCACGATGCATTATATGAAGTGCTTTTTAAAGGTGAACCACTTTCAACACCAATACTAGGAACAAAGAAGACCCTTCACAATATAAATCAATCCATAATTAAAAAGTATATAGAAGATGAATACACTTGTGACAATATAGTAATTGCAGTTGCTGGTAATTACGATGAAAACCAAATACTTGAAATTTTCGAGAAGAAATTTTCAAAACTCAAACCAAGTAAAAAAGACAAAGAAATAACAAATAAAATATATACTCCTAACTTTAAATCAAAAGCTAAAGATATTGAGCAATCTCATATTTGTCTTGGAACAATTGGTGTAAACTTAGATCATGAATTATATTATCCAATGGCTCTAGTAAACAACATCATGGGTGGAAGCATGAGCTCAAGGCTTTTTCAAAACATTAGAGAAGAAAAAGGAATGGCATATTCAGTTTATTCCTTCACAAGCTCATATGTTAACAATGGTTTCTATGGAATTTATGCAGGTGTTAGTCATGATAAAGTAGAAGAAACCGTTGGGGCTATAATTCATGAATTAAACTATTTAGAAAAAAATGGGGTAACAGAAAGCGAACTTAAAACAGCTAAAGAGCAAATTAAAGGCCATCATATATTTAGCTTAGAAAGTGTAAGCGGAAGAATGGCTGCACTCGGAAAGAATACATTGTTGATGAATAAAACTTTTGAAGCGGAAGACATTATTGCCTCCATTGATAAAGTGACTTTAGATGATATTTTAAGAGTATCAGAAAAAATTACTGACATAAAGGCATATTCAGGTGTGCTTTTAAGTAAAAGCAAAAAAGATTTACAAAAATTGATAATTTAGTTATTGCCTGTAAAGAAAAATAGGAGATGCGCTATGATTGTTAAGATAAAATCTGTTGGAGGCTTCATTCCGAATTACGAGACCAGCCATTCTGCTGGCATGGATATCAATGCTTATTTAGAGCAACCAGTAGTTCTTAAACCGATGGAGAGGGCATTAGTTCCGACCGGTTTATTCATTGAGCTAGAGCCGGGATATGAGGCTCAGATAAGAGCAAGAAGTGGCCTCGCATTTAAGCATGGGATTGGACTTGTTAATGGAGTTGGAACAATTGATAGCGATTATAGGGGAGAAATTAAAATTCTTCTGATCAATTGGGGAAATGAAGATTTCAAGATTAATAATGGAGATAGAATAGCGCAAATTATTATAGCTAAATATGAGAGAATTGAATGGGAAATTTCAGATGAGATAAATGAAACCAAAAGAGGTACAGGTGGTTTTGGACATACAGGCAAGGAGGGTAAACAATGCTTTTAGGATTGGAATTAGGTGAAAGGGAGCACAGAGAGCTCACTCCATATGCTGCGAAATCCGATGAATCTAAAGGTAGACGATTACCTGAAGAAAAGTGCCAGTTAAGAACAGAATTTCAACGCGACAGGGATAGAATAATTCATTCTAAAGCTTTAAGAAGGCTGATGCATAAGACGCAAGTGTTCCTATCTCCTGAAGGAGATCATTTTAGAACACGCCTTACACATACTT
>CAYRVM010000080.1:0-7287 GCA_964427575.1 uncultured Oscillospiraceae bacterium
TGAATGGTTGAATAACCAAAAATACTTATGATATTCAAGTAGGTAGTTTTTAATATTCAAATCATTTGTTTATAGTGATGATTATTGACGTTGGATTGGCGAACTTATCTGGATAATAATAATTAAATAGTATAATAAAGATAATCATTCAAATTATAAAAGTTATCTTTTGGAAAAAGAGGAGGATGAAAATGGGAAAGCATTTCACATGTTCCTGGTGCACAACCGACACATGTTGAGTGTGTAGCCTTGATGTCAAGGGTGAAGTAACATGGGCATGAAAGTCCAGTATTCAAGCGTTTGCGGGCTTTTAAATTGAAATTGGAATATGAAAACCGTGAAAATTATGCCTCACGGGAACATATCAAAACAGGGTTAAATCCTTGCGAGGAGTCTATTTAGATGTCAATGCTTGGCGAGTGGTCAGGATAGATGTTTTTGAATTTTGGTGCTTGGCGAGTGGTCGATTTAGATAACAAGAGTTCGTAGTGGTTGATTTAGATGTTTATTGGATTTGGCAGCTGCGGAATTATTAGATCAATGGCACGGGCAATTTGAAAGAGAGAAAGCTAAATGAAATATCAAATCGGAGCGGTGTCAAAATTTCTTGGAATTTCATCGGATACCATTCGGTATTATGAGCAGGAAGGTTTGATTAAGCCGGAAAAAAATACAGATAATGGGTATCGTTTTTACTCTTTTGAAGACATTTTTCGCTTGTCAGACATACTTTTTTACCGGGATGTTGAGATGAATATTCAGGAAGTCAGGGAAATAACAAATGGAATCTCATCTGACGATTTACTGTCACGAATTCAGCAAAAAAAGGAAGACGTATATAAGTATATTGAACGATATCGAGTGTTGTTGCTAAAGATAGAAAATTGGGAAAGACTACACTCGGAGGCGCTTAAGTATCTGAACAAGTTTGATATAAGACCAATGCAAAAGGGGCTTCGTAAAAAAAGATATGGAAATAAGGAATCCATAGATGTTCAGGACTTATTCCAGAGTACCCCTGTAAGTTCGGGATACTCTTTTTTTGCTACGCTATCCTTTAGTTGCAGTATTCCAAATAAGGATATCATGTATTATTATACTTTAGATGAGGAAGTCTCAAATGGTTTGGATTTTAGCTTCAGTAAAAAGGATTATGTGGAAGAAAGCTACAGAAAATGCCTTTTTACAGTATGCCAATATGATCAAGATTTTCTGAAGATGCTTGATTCTCTTTTAAAATATGCTGCTGATCATGATATCCAGCTGGATGGAAGAGTCTTCGGCAGGCAGAGTATTGTTACATATCATAAGGAAAAGACGATAGAGCTTTATAGAATTTATGCGCCGATAAAATAATGGTATTGACTCTAGAGTTACTCTAAGGTTTACCATCAGACTATAGGGGGTGAATCTTATGAACTTGATTGTTTTACCTGTATTATCACTGGCGCTGACCTGTATCATATGGGGGATCGACGTAATTCTAATACAGCTTGTTCTTCAGCAGATGAATCCGATTCTTCTTGCATTTGTTCGGTTATCCATCTCATCATTGATATTACTTGTAGCTTATTCTTTCACAGATAGAAAGAAAATTGACCGAGCCGATCGCAAAAGGGTCATTGCAACTGGAATTATTGGCATGGGCTTATATTTCTTCTTGGAGAATCTAGGAATACAACGAACGTCGGGGGCCCTTGCATCAATTATTTTTACAACGGTTCCAATCATGGGAATTATAGCAGATCGAATCATTTTTAAATCAGCCATAACCCGCATTAAGGTAATTGCAGTTGGAATTGCAACCATTGGTGTTTCAGTCATTGTAACGGGAGGATCTTCAAATAGCGGTTTGAAAGGAGAGGTTTCCGGATATTTTTTTATGATTCTAGCGGCAGTTTTATGGACTTTATTTATTTCTTTATCCAAACCCCTATATGATAAATATTCATTGTTAACAATCATCACATACCAAACAACAATTGGAGCTCTTTTTTTACTACCGTTCGCCGCGTCTTACGCGTATCAACTTCTCTCAATTACCCCAGAAACATGGATGGTTATTATCACAATTGCTCTTGTTTGCACCATTGGTGCAGAATTTACATACGCTTTCTCTATATCTCGCTTGTCTGTAACAACTGTTGCCTCATTTGAAAACATCATTCCGGTCGTATCGGTGATTACGGGATATTTGGTGTTCGGAGAACTAATAACGCTTCAACAGTTTGTTGGAGGAACTATAATTATTGCTTCTGTCTTTTTCGTTGCTTTTAAAGGCCCCGTTCAACGAGAAGCGGAAGTGAAATAGACAAGCAACTTGGACAAAGTGAAAGCTAGAACCTTGTAACTTTGAACAGTATCAATGATATATTGCCCTCAGTAAATGAATCTTTGCAATTGATTATATTTATACAATTATTCCACATCCACAATCAATCCGGATTTGAATTCCACTGTGAACTTGTCCTCGTAGCTTGTAATTTTCTCTATTAGTCGCTGAACAAGTAGCTTGTAATACTCGGTTATGGAACAGGGTTGTTCCTGAAGGAATGTAATCATCTCAGAAATCCGTTTTTTAAGGTCATTCCGTCCGGCGCTTTCCAACTAAAGCTTCTACTTATCCTAGCAAGGACGGTAAATTTCATTTCCGACTTTCTCATTGTCGGACTTGGAGTTGGCGCCAACTGGCGGAGAAGCGGAAAGATCAACATTCCAAATTGCTCAGTATGCGACGCTTTGATCATGATGTGAGTTGTTTGGTTAACTCATGACTCCGTCAGTTACGCTTTCCTTTTAGAACTGTACTTCGTGGATTTTCGGGTCTTCCCAGTTTCTGTTTGAATAACGTTGCTGCGGGAGACACTCTCTATTTGTACGGCCTCAAACATTTCTCTGCTGATAATAGCCGGATGATGACCGTAAACGCAATAACCATCTCTGCCGCTTTGAGTTTTCTCAGGGTCAAGTATTTTTGAGTCTCCAGTATATTTATTATTATTTAGAATCATCTCGATTGACTGTTTGCACCATAATATTTTGTCTGTCGGAGAGCCAATTCCTTTTTCAAGTAACAACTTACGCAGACCTAAAATGCTGTATCCTGCCAGATAGCTTTCAAAAATCAATCGAACAGCCGATGCTTCTGGCTCCTTGATAATAAGATTGCCGTCTTTGTCATGGTCATAACCGAAGCACTTTTTTGAGTAAAGCTTCGATGTGCCCGACATGGCTCCGAACTGGATTCCCATATTGATATTGTCACTGCGTGATTCATTTTCTGCCTGTGCAAGAGATGTGGCAACAGATAGCATCAGGGAAGCTTCAAAATTATCTGAATCAATCTCCTCCTCCTGAAATATAATACGAACACCCATAGGACGTATTTCATTAAATGCAGATAGTGCGTCAACCGTATCTCTGCCAAACCGACTTACACTTTTGACATAGATGACATCAATTTCCCCACAGCGGCAGTCTCGCAGCATACGCTGGTACTCTTTGCGTCCCGTGGCGTTTTTGCCGGAAGCGATATCGACATAAATATCCTTAATTCTGCAACTCGGTATGTAATAAACCATCCTCGTCAGTGCAGATATCTGTGCCGTTAGACTATTGAGCTGCCTGGACTTTCCACTGCTGACACGGCAGTATATGGCGGCGTTTTTGATGGTCTTTTCAGAAGCATCTATTTTTCTGATACTTTTAGCTCCCACACACATTTCCTCCGAAAAATTTAAAATAGCCTATACAACTTTACTTTCTGATGGTATATATTATATAGTAGAAATAGGCATATATGCATAGAAAATTGGGGATTTTATGGGAAAATGTGAAATAGCCTAAGTTTCACATGTTGAAGCCGTAACCCTGCTTACGAAGTAAGCAGCGGTACGTCTCATGCAAAGGTTGCCCAAGAGCGAAGCGATTGGTAGCAACCGACTGCAGAGACGGTTGCCTTGATGTAACGAAAAAGATAAATATTAGGCCTGAAAAGGGCTGAAATCAAAGGTTTCCTGACTTTCGGTAATAATCGCCGATTGCTGGAAACCTTTCTTTTTGCCTTTCAAATGATATCTACCATTTTAACAAACGAAAATATCTATAAATCTATTATTATTCTTGCCAATCTTTCAAGCCCTATTTCAATGTCCTCCAATGAAGCATAAGAAAACGAGATGCGTATGTGTTGGCTGGAGTGAAATTCATAGATGCTTCCAGGATTGATCAGCACGTTTTGATTGATTGCTTTTGTAAACAAAGAATTCATCGAAACTGGTTTGTTTAGCCTTATCCAAATATAGTAACCCCCAGTTGGGATATTCCAGGTCGCAATAGTTGAAAAATATTTATTCAAAGTGTTTAATGTCGTATCCCTTCGAAGCTTCGCGTTCTTTCTCAATTTTTCATTGTGCTCGTAATAATATCCACTTTTAAAAATCTCAGAAGCTAGCCATTGTGAAAGAGAGCTGGAACCATAATCAAATTGCATTTTTATATCTGCAAGTCGTTCGATCACTTGCTCATCGCCGACAACCCAACCAATTCTTAATCCGGGGCAGAAATTTTTCGACATACTTCCAACATAAAGCACTGCTCCGTTATGATCAAAGGCTTTTATCGGTGGAGGTGGCTCGTTTGCGTACCATAATTCACGGTATACGTCGTCTTCCACAATAGGAAGTCTCATTTTCCCACATTCATCAATTAATTCTTTCCTTCTTTCTATCGTCATAACCTTGCCTGTTGGATTGTGAAAAGTAGGAATAGTAAAAAGCATTGATCCCTTCTTCTCATTATTTCTAATAATTAAGTCTTTGATATCTAAACCTTCAGAATCCATGCTGATTGGAGACAAAACCATTCCTGAAGATCGAAAGAGTCTAAGTGAATATAAGTATGAGGGCTTTTCTAAAAATATAACGGATCCTTTATGAAGTAATCCAAGAGATATAAGCTGCAAGGCTTGCAAGGCGCCTGATACTATCAGAATATTTGAAGGCTGCGTCTCAATGCTGATTGTTTTTAAGTAATTGCATATTTCATGGCGCAATTGATAAGAGCCTTTTGGTTCCATATAACCTAGATTGATATTCTCGGGAATGTTATTAAGCAAATCCCGGATAATTCTATTGGGTATGTTTTCCGGTGCAAGTTCACAGGAACCCAATCTAACAACATCAGGGTTAAATTCGAGCTGATTAATTTGTTGAATGATATCAGGATTTGGCTGCTGTATTCCTGTTGACACATAAGAATTCCATTTCGGCTGTGAGTTTATTTCGAATAGATTCCAAGTATTATTAACAACCCTAGTCCCTCCGCCAGAATTTCCCTGTAAAAGTCCTTCTGAAATCAATTCGCTAATTGTAGAAATTATGGTGCTTCTATTAACCCCAAGGAGTTCCGCAAGGTCCCTTTGACTTGGTACTTTTGTTCCTATTGGCCATTCTCCACTGATGATTTTATCTCTTATATACCCTTTGATTTGAAGGTGAAGAGGAAGAGTTAAATTTCTATCTGGTTTCCAATTTACATTTGGCATATTCAATACCTCCTATTGGTTCCATATTAACGTTTGGTTGGTTAAAATGCAACCATTGATGGTTGGCGACAGAAATATGTTCGTTTGTTAAAATGATTTTGCGATAGGCCGGAACCGATTTAGGGAAGTAAAAAAACAATGAATAAGGGGGGGGATAATGAAAACATTACTTCTAAGCAAGAAGAACGTTGAAAAACTTCTTACAATGAAAGATACAATTGAAGCTGTCAAACATGCATTTATGTCATTTAATAAAAACTTAGTCAAGCAGCCTCCTATTGTATCAATCGAAATACCTGAAGAAATGGGCGAGATTGATATTAAATGCGGGTACTCAGAGGAGGAAGCTTTGATTGCAGTGAAATCTGCAACTGGCTTCAAACAAAATAAAGAACTATACAATATGCCTTTTATTTTTGCCGCGATTAACCTATTTGACTCAAAGACAGGATACCCGATCTGCTACATGGATGGAAGTCTTATTACTGGTTATAGGACAGGTGCTGCGGGCGGCGTTGCGGCGCAATGCCTGGCAAGGAAAGATTCAAATGTTGTAGGAATGATTGGGACCGGCTCGCAAGCGAAGATGCAGGCAGCGGCTCTCGTAGAGGTTTTGCCAATTGAGGTGATCAAGGTTTTCGGCGAAACGATTGAAGACATGATTGCTTACAAAAATGCAATTGAAGAATCGCTTAATGTTATAGTCACAATCTGTCAGACCATTGAAGAAGCAGTCATTGATGCGGATATCATCGTGACTACGACACCAAGTAAAACCGCTCTGATAAAAAAAGAATGGATAAAACCGGGAACACACATTAATGCTATTGGCGCAGATATGGAGGGCAAGCAGGAACTCGATCCAAGGATATTTGAAGGATCCAGGATCGTCGCTGATAGCATCCGCCAATGTGTTGAACGCGGTGAAATTCAAAATCCGATTCGTGAAGGCATCATCACCGAAGAAGATATCCATTGTGAAATAGGAGAAATCCTATTAGGGCTCAAGCAAGGGAGAGTTGACGAACAAGAAATTACAATATTCGACACTACGGGAATGTCAGTTCAAGATATTTTTACAGCTTCATCAATTTACAAATGCGCTGTCGAAAAGGGAATCGGCGATTGGTTAGAGGATTTTAATTTGTAAGGGTACACGTTAACAAAATTATTAAAATAAACTTAGGAGGTATTAAAATGTCAAATTCGAATGAAGGACAACTTCAGAGAGGCTTAAAAAGCAGACATCTTGTTATGATCGCAATTGGAGGAGCTATTGCAGATGGTTTATTCCTGTCCACAGGTGCTACATTATCGATTGGTGGTTCGGGAGGGGCTTTGTTTGCCTACCTATTTATTGCTTTTATGGTTTACTTCATGATAACAAGTCTTGGAGAAATGGCTACGTATTTGCCCGTTAGTGGCTCATTTGCTACCTATAGTACCAAATATGTAAAACCATCCTTTGGTTTTGCAATCGGTTGGAACTACTGGTTCTGCTGGGCTATTTGCATTGCAATATGCTTGGTAGCGGCGGGAATAGTAATGGGTTATTGGTTCCCGAATGTTCCTATATTGGTTTGGTGCGCTGTTTTCTTTTTCATAATACTTGCCATAAATTTGACATCTGCCAAAGTATACGGAGAATCAGAATACTGGATGGCATCAATTAAGGTATTTGCGGTAATAGCTTTCATTATTACAGGATTCCTGATGATGTTCGGTGTAGTCGGTAACCCTCC
>CAYRVM010000081.1:0-7231 GCA_964427575.1 uncultured Oscillospiraceae bacterium
TGCGGGGGCTCTAGATATTATTGCTGAAATTATTGGAAATGACCCAGAATACAATTCACTGGTTAGAGAAATAACTTTCAAAAAAGGTCAAATCGTTACAGAGGCTACTAACAAGGAAGAAGCTTCAACATACGAAATGTACTATGATTATAAGGAAGCAGCTTTTAAAATTCCTGATCACAGAGTTTTAGCCATCAATAGAGGCGAAAAGGAAAAGAAATTAAAGGTTAAGCTAAAAGTCGAAAGCGAAGAGATAATAAGACTTTTGAGGAATTCAGTTATAATAAATGAAGCCTCGATATTTGTGAGCTCTTTAGAAGATACAATCAATGATGCATATAAAAGACTTATGTCTCCATCTATAGAAAGAGAAATTAGGAATACTTTAACTGAAAGAGCAGAAAAGGAAGCGGTTAAGGTTTTTGCAAAGAATACTGAAAAGCTTCTTATGATACCTCCAGTTAAGGATGCAAGAGTGCTAAGCATAGACCCGGGATTTAGAACTGGCTGCAAGGTTACAATGCTCGATGAGACTGGAAAGTTATTAGACTATACGACAATTTATCCAACAGAGCCTAGGAACGATATCGAAGGGGCTAAGAAAATCTTAAAAGGCTACATAAATAAATATGATGCGAATGTAATTGCTATCGGAAACGGGACGGCTTCGAGAGAGACCGAAACCTTTGTTTCTGATATGATTTTGGAAATTGATAAGGATGTACAATATACAATTGTAAACGAAGCCGGCGCTTCGATATATTCGGCATCTAAGATTGCGACAATGGAATATCCCGATTTGGACGTTACGACCAGAGGCGCCATGTCGATTGGCAAAAGACTTCAGGATCCACTGGCAGAGCTTGTTAAGATATCGCCTAAACATATTGGGGTTGGGCAATACCAGCACGATATCAATCAAGTTTTACTAGATGGCGCCCTCACCAATGTGGTGGAAGATTGTGTTAATAGGGTTGGGGTTGATTTGAATACAGCTTCCCTATCTTTGCTACAATACATTTCGGGAATCAACGCAGGAATTGCCAAAAATATTGTTGACTACAGAGAACTAAACGGCAAATTCAAATCCAGAAACGAGCTTAAGAAAGTAGCAAAGTTAGGTCAAAAAACCTTCGACCAGAGTGCGGGCTTCTTGAGAATTAGCGATGGTATAAATCCCCTTGACGCTACATCGGTCCATCCCGAATCCTACAGCGCTGCGGAGCAGATGATCAAGAAACTGGGGCTCAACAAGGAAGAAATTCAAAAAGGTGGGATAAGTGATATCGAAGAGAGAATCACAAGCTTGTTTTCTACTCATATTGAAGGAGATCCACAAGAATCAGTCAAATATAAAGCAAGTATTGATAAATTAGCAGAAGAATTTCACATCGGAGCAATAACCCTTACCGATATAGTTGGAGAAATAAAAAAGCCTGGCAGAGATCCTAGAGGCGCGATGCCACAGGTAGTATTTAGAAGAGATGTTGTGAGCTTTGAACAACTCAAAGTCGATATGGAAATGACAGGAACAGTTAGGAATGTTGTAGACTTTGGAGCTTTCGTGGATATTGGGGTCAAGACTGATGGGCTTGTTCATATATCGCAGATTTGCAATAGATTTATTAAGCATCCAATGGAAGTATTGTCTATTGGCGATACGGTTAAAGTGAAAATATTAGAGATAGACCATAACAAGAAAAAAGTATCACTGACTATGAAAATATAAATAAATTTGAATGACGCATTAAAAAATAACAGATCAAAAAAAGGATAGGATAATATGAGCAACAAAAAAATTAATACAGTACTATTTGATTTTGATGGGACCTTAATCGATACCAACGATATTATAATTGAATCGTTTCAACACACCTTTATGACAGTGCTTGGAGCAGAAAAGCCGGTGGATGAGATTATTAAGACATTTGGAGAACCTCTTTGGGTAACGATGGAAAAGATGTTGGATATTGACCCAAACGAAGCGATACAAATATATAGGTCTTATCATAATCAAAAATTTGAAGACTTGATTAAAATTTTTCCAGGTATGCTAGAGCTCGTTAAGGAACTGTATGAAAGAGGCTATAAGCTTGGGATTGTAACTTCAAGGCTCAGAAACACAACATTTATAGGGCTTAGAAAATTTGATTTAGAAAAGTATTTCGGCTTTGTATTAACTGCCGATGATACTGACAAGCATAAGCCAGACCCTACACCAATCTATATAGCTTTGGATAAACTAGGTTCCACCCCTAAAGAGGCGATAATGATTGGAGATAGTAAATTCGACATTATGTGTGCTAACAATGCAGATGTTAAGTCTATCCTAGTTGGTTGGGCAATTTCCTTATCTGAAGAGGAAAAAGAGGGCATATATAAGCCAACATATATTGCCGAAAAAGCTGAGGACATTCTTACTATTTTGAAATAAAGGCTAAAATTTTAAACTGGGCGATTTGTCGAAGAAAATGATTGTAATTAAAATTAATATAATGTATATTATCAAAGGGTATTCGGAGAGGATACTCTTTCAATTTGAAAGGAGCAAATAAATGTCAGATTTAGGGATTCAATCCAACATAACAAAAGTAAAACATATCGTAAGCAACCCATCGGCAATGGGACTTTTCGGCCTAGCTATGGTAACTTTTGTAGCATCATCACAAAAATTAGGTTTTACGGAAGGTACTGCCTTAGTAATTCCTTGGGCAATATTTCTAGGAGCTTGTGCTCAAATTTTCGCAGCGATCAGCGATAGCAAACTTGGAAACACTTTCGGAGCTACAGCTTTTGGAGGATATGGATTTTTTTGGTTGGCAATGGCTTTCACTTGGATGACTCAAAATGGTGTTTTTGGCGCTGAAATGGCGGCAAACGCTGATACAAAGCAACTTGCGGTAGCATTTATTGGGTACTTGATATTCAGTCTTTATATGACTGTTGGCTCAATGTCCACAAATAAAATGCTATTCATAATCTTCGTACTTATTGATTTCTTATTTATTGGATTGGCATTAAGCGTTTTAGGAATTGCAAAAGAGCCAATGCATATGTTTGCCGCCGTATCTGAACTATTAATTGCCCTTGTTGGTTTTTATGGCTCGGGAGCTGTTCTATTAAACGAACAGTATGGCAAAGTAATTCTTCCTCTAGGAAAACCTTTCAAAGTATTCCAATAAAAGCATTTAAATAACTTAATATAGCATTTAAATACTTGCTTGATATCAAAGGCTGATATAAAATTAATACAGGGTAGATACTACCCTGTATTAAAACGCGTTTGGAGGCGGGATATTGAAAATTCTATTAGTGGGAACTGGCGGAGTCGGTGAGGCAGCAGCGAAAATTGCATGTCAAAGAGATCCAAAAGGAAAGTGGCTTGAGCTTATGGTGCTCTCAGATTTTAATCTGGAAATAGCTAAGCAGGTATCAGGGGTTCTATCCGACAAGAGATTTCCGGCGGAACAAGTCAATGCTAGAAACAAAGATGAGGTGAAAGCTTTAATCAAGAAGTATGACATTGATTTATTATTTAACGCTTGCGACCCAAGTTTCAATGAAAATCTTTTTGATGCTAGTTTTGAATCCGGTATCAACTATTTGGATATGGCATTAACCTTATCGGTACCACATCCAACTGACCCATACCACAAAACAAACATTAAAATGGGAGACTACCAATTTGCAAAGCACAAAGATTGGGAAGACAAGGGATTATTGGCAATCGTAGGAACTGGAATGGACCCAGGAGGGGCAAATGTCTTTGCAAAACTTGCAGATAAGCATTTCTTTGATGAGATTGATGAAATCAGTATCAAAGATGGAGGAAATCTAACGTGCGAAGGTCATGACATAGTCTTCGGATTTTCAATTTGGACTACTATAGATGAATGCTTGAACCCACCATTTATATGGGAAAAAGACAAAGGAACGTATACTGTTGAGCCTTTTTCTGATCCAGAGCTTTTCACTTTCCCAGATGGAATTGGGGAGCAGGAACTTGTAAATGTCGAACATGAAGAATTAATTATGATTCCAAGATTCCTTGGAGATAGATGCAAAAAAGTAACATTCAAATATGGACTAGGTAGCGACTTTATTACCATGCTTAAGAATCTTAGAGCGCTAAGACTTGATGATAAACATAGCCTAATCAAGGGCACTAACTTTTCGCCGCGAGATATCGTTGGAATGGTAGCACCTACTCCTATCGAAATCGCTGATAAAGTTAAAGGCAAAGTCTGCGTTGGAACTCTTGTGACAGGGAAAAGGGATGGTCTTGATAGAAAACTCTTTATATATCAAACCACGGATACTGAAGATGTAATGAAGAGGATAGGATGTGGAGCCGTTGTTGCTCAAACCGCATACAACCCTGTGATAGCACTAGAACTGCTCGCAACAAGCAAGTGGTCTGGTAAAGGCGTGCTTGGACCAGAATGCTTTGATCCCGATGACTACATTAAACTTGCCGATGAATATGATTTTTTCATAGGGATGATTGAGATGGAATCAGAGTATAAGACAAAGCTTAATAAAGATACACTTTTAAAAGCCCTCTAAAAATACGATTTAGATATATAAAATATAAAGATATAGAAACTGTAAAAACTAATTTAGAATTCTGGAGAGAGAATGATTAAGCTTTATTATAGTAGGGCGAACATCAACAGAGAAAAATTTATTTTAGAAAAAATCCGCGATGAAATCACTGCCCTTTCGGGCAGCGATTCCTCGCGGATTTTATATATTGTTCCAGATCAGTATACAATTACGGCTGAAAGAGTTGCGTTTGAAAATATTCCAGTCGATGGTTTTATGAACTTAGATATTTTAAGCTTCTCTAGATTAATGGCAATAATAGTTGAAGAGACAACGCGAAGCGAAAAAGTTCATATTGATAAATATGGAAGGCACATGCTACTTGAAAAAATTATTGGGGAAAACAGGGAGAATTTTGAAGCATTTAAGGGAATTTCTCCAAAACCATCCTTTATTGAGATGGTAAATAACTTTATTTCAGAAATGAAACAATTTAATACTAGCCCTAACGACCTTATAGAAATAATCCGAGAATCTAAGGACAAAGAAATATTAAAGCGGAAAATTAATGATATTTATAAAATATTTACAGAGTATGAGAAAGCTATTGATGGAAAATATTTAGACACTGAAGACTTCATCACCTTAGTTTCTGAAAACGTCAAAAACTCAAAACTTGTGAAAGATTCAGTAATATATTTCCAGGGCTTTGATTATTTTTCACCAAAAGCGCTTAAAGTTATAGAAATGCTATGTGTTCATTCAAAGGGAATTAATATAGTCCTTCAAAACGATCCCGAAGATAAGTTGTTTGAGCTCAGCAAGTTTATGATATCAAAAATTAATCAAATTGCATTGAAAATAAATGAGAATATCGAAGAAATTAATATCTCAGAATCATACAAATACAGCGTTGGAAACAAAAAGGGTCAGCGTAGACCAGAAATAGCCTTCTTAGAAAGACAGCTCTATGCCTTTCCCTATGATAAATTTTCTTTAGATAAATCAGAGAAAGCCCTTCAACTATTTGCTTGCAGCAATTATTATACAGAAGTCGAAAATGCCGCTATTAAAATAGTTGAGCTAACAAGAGAGTCAAATTATAAGTATGATGATATTATTGTTGTTTGCAATGACCTGGAAAATCGCGAGTCAATTATCAAGAGGGTATTTACAGAATATAATATTCCTTACTTTATTGATGCCAAAAAAAATGCACTACAGAATCCATTTATAAAATTCATAACATCTCTTCTTCTTATTCAAAAAGAGAACTATAGATTTGAAGATATTTTTACTTTGATTAAAACAGGATTGACTCCAATTGAAACTAATATGGCTGATTTGCTTGAAAACTATGCCTTTGAATATAAATTATCAAAAAGAAATTGGGTTTCAGGCTTTAAATATTATAAAAGAAATACAAATATAGAAACTCTTGAACTAATCAATATGGAACGCGAGAAATTAGTTAAATTTATTTTGGAATTCCAAAAACCGTTTGAAAAAGCTAACACAGTAAGAGAGAAAATAACATGCCTTTATGAATTTCTTGCAAATACTGTTGATTTCCCTAATAAAGCCTTAAATATGTCCGATAGCTTCAAAGAAAATGGCCAAGAGGTCTACGGCGAAGAATTTGGACAAATTTGGGATGTGATTCTACATGTAATGGATCAGATGGTAGAACTAATTGGTGAAGATGTATTAAATACGGAAGCCTTCTTTGATATGATCTCCACTGGATTTAACTCAGCAGAAATAGGTATAATCCCGCAGGCCGTAGACAAAGTAATGGTTGGAAACGTACAAAGGACTAGAACAAAAGATATCAAAGCGCTTATTGTTATGGGAGCAAACGATGGAATTCTTCCCCAAGACAATGTAGCGGAGGACTTGCTGAATGAAGATGAAAAACAGTTTTTATTCGACAGAGAATATGAATTTTGTAAAAACGACAACTTTAGAAAAATGGAAGAAAGTCTAGCGATTTATTCTATGTTATCAAAGCCAATGGAATTTTTATATCTTTCTTTTAGCGCCTCAGATAAAGAAGGAAAAGAGATGAGGCCTTCCAATATATTTGAAAAGATTAGAAAGATATTTCCAGGAATCAAGGTAGAAAGAGAATTCCTTAGCGCCAATGATGAATTAGATAAAATAAGCAGCAAGAGAGCTGGGTTAAGGTATTTAACATATGAATTGAGGCAAAACCGAAAAGAATTAAATAGTCTATGGAAATTGACCTTCAACTGGTTCAATAAAGATGCCAAAAAAAATGGAGGCATCGCAGAGTCAAGAATGGAGAATATCAAGGCAGGGCTAATGTTTGAAAACTATGAAGAAAACATAGGCAAAGAAATAGTTAAATTGCTTTATGGAAAGGGAGAAAAATTGGACTTAGTTTTGAGCTCTTCACGAATTGAGAGCTTTTCAAAATGCCCATTTGCATATCTGATTAATTATGGTTTGCGTATTGAGGAAAGAAAATTAGATCAGGTTGCAGGAAGAGAAATGGGAGATATTTATCATGAATGTCTGATGAGATTATCGAAAGATTTTACAGTTGAAAACATCGAAATAACATCTGAAGAATCAAGTTGGATGAAGGTGACAAAAGAGGAGTGCTCAAATAAAGTTGAAGAAATAATCCGAAATATGGAGAAAGATTATATTAATCCTGATC
>CAYRVM010000082.1:0-2959 GCA_964427575.1 uncultured Oscillospiraceae bacterium
AATCGGCAGAAAGCCAAGATAAAAGATTACTTTCTTTAAATGAACAATTCAAGAGTTTTAATATGCAAAGCGAACAAAAGTTGGATAATATTCGAAATACAATGGAAAATAGAATTCAGACTATGCAAATTGAAAATAGCAAGAAATTGGATCAAATGAGAGAAACCGTAGATGAAAAGTTGCAAAAGACATTAGAAGAAAGAATTAGCAAGTCGTTTAACTTAGTAAGTGAAAGACTTGAACAAGTATATAAGGGCCTTGGGGAAATGCAAACTCTTGCTATTGGAGTAGGAGATTTGAAAAAAGTACTTTCGAATGTAAAGACTAGGGGGATTTTGGGAGAAATTCAATTAGGTGCAATTCTTGAGGAGATATTATCAAAAGAACAATATGAAGAAAATATCGTAACGAAAAAAGGTACAAACGACAGGGTTGAATTTGCAATCAAGCTACCTGGAGATGACAACAATCCAGTGTACTTACCAATAGATGCTAAATTCCCAATGGAGGCGTATGAAAAGCTTATTGACGCCTATGACAAGGGAGATCCAGTTGCCGTCGATTTAGCAGCAACATTCTTAGAAAAAAATATTAAGGGATTTGCTAAGACAATCTCAGAAAAATATATCGACCCGCCTCATACTACAGATTTTGGTATTATGTTTCTTCCTATTGAAGGATTATATGCAGAAGTTGTCAGACGTGGAATGGTTGAAACCTTACAGAGAGAATACAAAATAAGCATTGCAGGGCCAACGACTATGGCAGCCATATTAAATAGCTTACAGATGGGATTTAAAACGTTGGCAATACAGAAGCGCTCAAGTGAAGTATGGAATGTGCTAAGCGCAGTAAAGACTGAGTTCGACAAATTCGGAAGCGTTTTGGCAGCTACACAAACTAGGCTTGAGCAAGCCCATTCTGAACTCGATAAGCTAGTTGGTGCAAGAACAAGGAAGATCCAAAGCAAGTTAAGACTTGTTTCGACTTTGCCTGAAGATGCAAGCATTTCAATTTTGGGAATTGACGAAAGTCCTGAAGAGATTCTAAAGACGATGGCTCTATCTGAAAAAGAGGAAATCGATGACATTGAAGATATTGATGAAGACGATGACAAATAGAATATATAATCTTATATAAAAAGCGAAAAGAAAGGTGATTAAAATGGAATTTTTTGAATTAATCGAAAAGAGATACAGCTGTAGAAAATATACTGATGAAGAAGTAAAGAAGGAAAAACTTAAAAAAATTATACATGCCGCAAGCATTTCTCCTTCAGGTAAAAATATTCAAAACTGGCATTTTGTAGTTATAAGAAACAAAGAAGTATTACACAAAATGGGAGATATAGTTAGAAATAGGGTAACTTCGTTGTCAAGTAAACTACCACAAGAAATTGGAGATACATTTATTAAGTTTACTAGATTTTCTACCTTTTTCGAAAATGCACCTGTTGTTGTTTGTGTTTATGCAAAATATTATAATCCAGAAAGCTACGATGAGATGGTTGCTGCAGGAGATGATAAGGTAAATATAGAAAGACTACTTGAAGCTCATCCTTGGATTCAAGGTGTGGGAGGGGCAATTGAACAAATGATGTTAGCTGCATTTGACCTTGGTTATGGTGCGTGTTGGATGAGTAGCCCAAATAACTCTCTTATAGAATTAGAAAAATTAATAGGATATAGAGAAGAAGGAATGAAAATTGTCGCTGTGGTTCCAATAGGTGTACCAGCTGGTGAAAGAAAAAGCCCAAGCAAAAAAGAACTAACAGAAATTTCAACGTGGATAGATTAAGGAGCAAAAATGGCACTGTTCTCAATTGCTGACTTGCACCTCTCGTTTACATCGGAAAAACCGATGGATATATATGGCGGATGGTGGGTTAAGCATACAGATACAATAAAAGAAAATTGGTTAAACCATGTAAAAGAAACTGATACAGTTTTAATTCCTGGCGATATTTCTTGGGCCCTAAAGCTTGAAGACTCAATTGAGGATTTGAAATGGATAGATGGACTTCCTGGGAAAAAGATTGTAATTAAAGGGAACCATGATCTCTGGTGGTCATCGGTGACGAAAATATCCAAATTAACCCTAAATATTAACTTTCTCCAAAACAACTTTTTCACATATGAAGACTATGCTATATGTGGTACAAGAGGATGGATTTGCCCTGGAGATAAAGAATTCAACCAGCACGAAGAGAAAATATACAAAAGAGAGATTAATAGATTGCTACTTTCCTTAAATGCTGCGAAAAACGAAGGATTCAGCAAATTTATCGTTATGCTTCATTTCCCACCTACCAATGACAACCAAGAAAGCTCAGGTTTTACTGAGTTGCTTGAAGAATTTGGGGTAGAAATAGTCGTATACGGACACTTGCACAATAAAGATGGATTTGAAAATGGAATTAAGGGTGAAGTTAATGGAATAAAATACTATTTAACTTCCTGCGATTATATTGAATGTAAACCTTTGAAATTATTATAATTAAGTGTCTATTTCAAATGGAAAGGTATTTCTTAACTTAAAATAATAATTGATAAATTGATTGGAGTATAAAATGAGTAAAAGAGCAATATTGATTGTACTAGATAGCCTTGGAGTGGGAGCTTTACCAGATGCAAAAGTATATGGAGATGAAGGGTCGAATACTTTTCAACATATTATTGATAGTTTCGAGAATCCGCCTTTTCCAAACCTAGCAGAAATAGGTCTCTTAAACATTGATGGAATAGAAAGTGGGTTAAGGAATGATAAACCAACAGGCTCGTTCGGAAAACTAGGAGAACTATCTAACGGAAAAGATACAATCACTGGTCACTGGGAAATCGGAGGAATATTGACAACTATTCCATTTAAAACATTTCCAGATGGATTTCCAGCGGATTTTATTGATAATTACGAAAAGAAAATCGGGACGAAAGTATTGGGTAATTATGCAGCTTCAGGA
>CAYRVM010000082.1:2969-7215 GCA_964427575.1 uncultured Oscillospiraceae bacterium
AATTGCTGTAAATGTTGATTTGATTCCACTTGCAAAACTTTATGAGTATTGCGAAATAGCAAGGGAAATGCTGCGAGGTGACCTCCAGGTTGGAAGAGTAATTGCTAGGCCATTCATCATTCTGGATGGCGAATATATTAGAACTTCAGATAGGAAAGACTATGCAGTTTCACCAACTGGTAAAACGATGTTAGATAATATTAGCGAGGCAGGCCAAATTGTAGTCGGAGTTGGTAAAATTGGAGATATTTTCAATGAAACTGGAATATCAAAGTCAATTCACACTGTTAGCAACATGGATGGAGTCGACAAGACGATTGAGGAAATGAAAGAGAACTTTTCAGGACTAATTTTTACAAATCTAGTAGATTTCGATTCGAAATATGGACACAGGAGAGATCCTATAGGTTATGGAAATGCTATTAAGGATTTTGATGATAGGCTACCTGAGATAATAAGTAATATGAATGAAGATGACATTTTAATACTTTGCGCAGATCATGGCAATGACCCCAAACACTCAGGCTGGGACCATACAAGGGAATATGTACCGATGGTCATTTATGGAGAAAAGATTGCTTCTGGAGTGGATTTAGGCACTCTTAATAGCTTTGCAGATATTGGAGCTACAATTTGTGACTATTTGGGAGTAAAAAAGACTAATATTGGACAAAGTTATTTAGAAAAGGTAATAAGGTAGCATTATGAGCATGTATGATTTGATTTTAAAAAAGAGAAATGGCGGCGTCCTAAGTAAGGAAGAAATTAATGATTTTATTTCTGAGTATTCGGTTGGAAATATACCTGATTATCAGGCATCAGCATTGTTAATGGCAATATATTTCAGAGGGCTGACTAAGGAAGAAACATTTTTCCTAACTGATGCGATGAAAAACTCTGGAGAGGTAGCGGACCTGTCGAAAATAAAAGGTATCAAAGTCGACAAACACAGCACCGGAGGAGTTGGCGACAAGACCACATTGATAGTGGGCCCACTCGCGGCATCCTGCGGGGTCCCAATCGCCAAAATGTCTGGCAGAGGCCTTGGATTCACAGGCGGAACAGTCGATAAAATGGAAGCAATCCCAGGCTTCAGAACAGCGCTTGAGCCTGAAGAATTCATGGAGCTTGTAAATAAAATTGGCCTTTCAGTTATCGGTCAGTCTGCGCACATTGCAGTTGCCGACAAGAAACTATATGCACTTAGAGATGTAACGGCTACGGTCGATAGCATTGGACTCATAACATCGAGCATCATGAGCAAGAAACTGGCCTCTGGGAGCGACGCCATAGTATTAGATGTCAAATGTGGAAACGGAGCGTTTATGGAAAAGCTGGAAGACGCCGAGGAACTCAGCAGGTGGATGGTGGATATCGGCAAGGCAGCGGGGAAGAAGACAGTCGCTTTCATAACCGACATGTCACAGCCTCTTGGTTTAGCGGTCGGCAACAGCCTAGAAGTGATCGAGGCTATCGAAACTCTCAAGAACAAAGGCCCAGAAGATATAACCGAACTTTCTCTAAGACTTTCAGCTTACATGGTTTATCTTGGGGGGAAAGCGAATACACCAGACGAAGCATACAAATTGGTGAGAGAAAAACTAACTAATGGAGAAGGGCAAAAGAAGCTATCCCAGTACATAGTGGGACAGGGCGGCAATCCAGAAGTAATCAATGATTACACATTACTTCCAGGAGCTTTATATACTAAGGAAATCAAAAGCTTAGATTCTGGTTACATTGCAAGTATCGATGCTAGATCAATAGGAAATGCATCGCTCCACTCAGGAGCAGGTAGAGAAACTAAGGATGATATTATCGATCTTGGCGCTGGAATAGTTCTATCAAAAAAAGTTGGCAATCCAGTTAAAAAAGATGACATCCTAGCCACCTTATATAGCAATGACAAGGCTAAACTTGAGAAAGCTAGCAAGATTGCAAAGGATGCATTTGTAATATCAAAAGATAAACCAGAACTGCGTAAATTGATTATGGAAATAATTGAATAAATAATTTTACTTTGGTTATATAAATTTAATTATATTTATTAGAAATTATAAATAGCGCTCCAAAATGGAGCGCTATTGTCGTTTATTTTGCGTTGCAAACTCCTCAGCAGTAGTTTAAAGTAAAATTGAAAATACTAAATAATACATATATGGAAATTAATAACATATCAATTCAATCATCTTGATCTCACGGTAATCCAAGAAAGTTGGAAATAATAATGAAAATTAAGGTTGGTATAAAAGTTTGCGAAGAAAAATACGGTACAAAACTAGGAGAATATTTAGCAAGCATAAATTCTAATTTGGACATCTTCATATTACAAAACACCAAGGATTTGAAAGAAATAGGAAATGTTCTATTAAAACAAGACATTGCAATCGTTGATGATATTAATCAGATAAACTATTACTCAAAACTTTCTTTTGAATCAAAATTAAAATTCATATTCCTAACTGAAAATTTGGATGAATTAGAAAAGTATAAAAGTGAAAATTTCATACTAATAAAAAAATATGAATCTGTGAAAACTATTAATCTTGAAATCGAATATTTAAATCTATTAATAACTGGAAGTATGGCATTAATTCCTAAAAGACAAAATGTAAAATTTTACATTGTCACTAGCGGAGCTGGAGGCACTGGCAAAAGCTCAATTGCAATATCATTATCAAGAGACTTGTCTAAACGTTATTATAAAAAAATATTATATTTCAATATGGAAGCTATTCAAATATATGATACTTACTTTCCTGAGATGCCTAAAGGTAAGAGAAATATTTCAGACTATTTATACTACCTTTTTAAGAAGTTAAATTTGGACAAGAAGGTGCTGAGCACTAAAAGTTATATATATACTGACTATTTTGGAGTCAATGTATTTTATCCTTCGGAGGGGCATAACGACTTAAGTGAATTAAATTCAGAAGAAATTAAATATGTTTTCGATGAATTATGCGAATCAAAAGAATACGAGTATATTGTTGTTGATTTAGGAATTGAGAATTTAGAAATACTATATTTTCTTTATAATTACTCAAATAATTTATTGCTAATTTATGATGAGACAAATTTTACAAAAAACAAAAATACCAAACTTACCAACTTAATAAACGAGAATAGTTTTGAAAATTCAACGGATAAAATTATTAAAATTATTAACAAGGTAGACTTTGAAGACTGTAATCAGGAGGGAAGGTTATTTATTGAAACTGATATAAGTAGTTTCAGAAAACTTGAAAATAAAATTGATATTTCATATCACGGGAATTTCTTTGCAGGAATTAGAGGTATAACAGATTATTTAATTAAATGTAAGTAATTAGAACGGAGGTAATGATGGAAAACTCGAAAAGCCTTTTAAAGGAAATGACTAATGATATAAGAAAAATTATTAATCAGAGCAATGAAAAGATTAGTGATGAAGAAGTATTAGATTTGATAGAAGAATATGTATTGCATGATCAAAGGACTTGTAGTAATGGATATCAAACAAAAAGAACTATTGTAGAAAATGTATATAATGCTACAAGAATGGAGTTGGATATCCTTCAACCATTAGCAGATAATCAAAACATTAGCGAAATAATGGTTAATGGAATTGATAATATTTTCATAGAAACATGTGGAAGAATTGAAAAAACAAATTTGAAATTCGAGGATAGTGAGCAGCTTGAAGAAATTATTAGGAGGATAGCTGCAAAAGTTCATAGAGAAATTAATGAAATGAATCCAATAGTAGATGCTAGGTTAGAAGATGGTTCTAGAGTAAATGCGATTTATAAAAATATAGCGATTAATGGACCGATTCTTACAATTAGAAGATTTCCTGAAAACAAAATTACAATGAAAGACTTAATTAAAATGGGTTCGATTTCTGAAGAAGCTGCTGAATTTCTTAAGAAATTAGTTGAAAGTGGATATAACATATTTATTTCAGGAGGAACCAGTTCTGGGAAAACAACTTTTCTAAACGTATTAACTGAGTTTATACCAGGAGATGAAAGAGTAATTGTAATTGAAGACTCTTGTGAGCTTCAAATTTCAAAAGTCGCTAACATAGTTAGATTAGAGACAAAGAACGCAAATGTTCAAGGTAAAGGAGAAATAAATGTAAGACAACTTATTAAGGCGTCGCTCAGGATGAGACCGGATAGAATAATTGTGGGAGAAGTTCGAGGTGGAGAAGTACTTGATATGATACAAGCCATGAATACTGGTCATGATGGCTCACTATCAA
>CAYRVM010000083.1:0-6890 GCA_964427575.1 uncultured Oscillospiraceae bacterium
ATCAGGTGCCTGGCCGGCGGGGTAGGGCCCAGAACAAATCCAAGGTTTTCATCAGGAAAGTAGAAGGATCCGTAATGTCCAACCCAGTTGTTGAAATTGCCTTGCGAAAAATCTGAATTTGGGCAGGCGGATTCTCCTGTTGTGGGGCTGTCTCCTTCCCCTTTAAAAGGAATGTGCGAAGGTTGATGCATAAGACTCAAGTGTTCCTATCTCCTGAAGGAGATCATTTTAGAACACGCCTTACACATACTTTGGAAGTTTCTCAGATTTCCAGAATCATTGCAAGATCATTAGGTCTTAATGAAGATTTAGCTGAAGCAATAGCTATGGGTCATGATCTTGGTCATACTCCTTTTGGACACAATGGCGAAGATTCGTTAAATAAAATCCATAAAGATGGGTTCAAGCATAACGAACAAAGTCTTAGAGTGGTTGATTTGCTAGAAACTTCACAACATGGACCTGGTTTAAACTTAACATTTGAGGTAAGAGATGGCATATTAAATCATTCAGGGGAAAATGTTCCTATGACGCTAGAAGGACAGGTAGTTAGAATCAGTGATAGAATCGCATATATTAATCACGATATTGACGACGCTTTGAGGGCGAAGATAATTAAAGAATCCGATTTACCAGCAGAAAGCATAAAAATTATTGGAGATACTCATCGAGGGAGAATAAACTCGCTAGTTATAGATATAGTTAAAAATAGTGAAAACTCAAATTTGATCAAGCAAAGTCAACAATATAGTGAACATATGAATATTTTAAGGGAGTATATGTTTGCAAATGTTTATAGAAGCGACATCGTAAAAAAGCATGAAGAACTATATAAAATAGAAAAAATGATAGAGTCCTTATATCTTTATTTCTTAGATAATCCTAAAAAAATGCCGAAAGAACATCAATTTATGATAAAAGAATTTGGTATTGCCGAGGTTGTAAAAGATTATATTGCTGGGATGACAGACAGATATGCAATAAATATTTACACGGAAATATATATTCCGCATGGTTGGAAATAAATATAAATAAAATAAAGGAATATAAACCGCTTTGTCGAATAAATATATATAGGATTTTAAAAGGGGTACTTTTGTGTCTAAAATCACTAGTGATAACTTAGCTGATGAAATCAAAAACAGGTGCAACATCGTAGATGTTATTGGCAGAACCGTAGTCCTAAAGAAAACTGGAGCTAATCATAAAGGTTTATGCCCATTTCATGGCGAAAAAACACCTTCTTTTGTTGTATCCGAGGATAAACAAATTTTTACATGTTTCGGTTGTGGGGCAACAGGAGATGTTATTGAATTTACAAAGAGGATAAACAATCTTGATTTCAAGGATGCAGCGTACAAGTTGGCTGAGGAATTGGGGATTGAAATAAAAGAGACTGGTTTTAATGATGGGGCAAAAAGAAATGAACTTTATGAAATAAACAGAGAAGCAGCGATTCACTTCTTTAAGGAATTTAAGAAACCTGACAATCCAGGATTAAAATACATGCATACTCGTGGAATCAATGAAGAAACGTTACGAGCTTTTGGAATAGGTTATGCGAATAGCAATTGGGATGATTTATATAAATATTTAACATCAAAAGAGATTTCAAAAGAAAATCTTCTTGACCTTGGTCTTGTATCAAAAACAAAAGATAAGTATTATGATAAATTCCGAAATAGGATAATTTTCCCGATTATTAATACCAGAGGAAAGATTATTGGATTTGGGGGAAGAGCTATTGATGGAGACAATCCAAAATACCTAAATTCTTCAGAATCTATCGTTTTCTCTAAAAAAAACAACCTATATGGAATTAATTTATGCCGACAAGAACTAAGCAAAAAAAACTATGTAATTGTTGTTGAAGGATATATGGATGTAATTTCTCTATATCAGAATGGTATTAAAAATTGCGTCGCATCTTTAGGTACTGCCTTGACTATTAATCAAGCCCAAATGATTAAAAGATACACTGACAATGTGGTTTTAGCTTATGATTCTGATGATGCAGGAGTAGCTGCAACTTATAGGGCAATGGAAATACTTGATTCAATTGGTTGTAAGGTAAAAATTCTTAACGCGAATACCGAAAAGGATCCTGATGAATACATTAAGAAAAACGGTAAAGATAAGTTTCTTGAACTAGTTAAAAAGTCATTGCCGATGACTGATTATAAAATTGAAATAGCATTAAAAAAATACGACTTGAAAACAAATCAAGGTAAGCTAGACTTTATAAAAGAAGCGACAGGTATAATTAAAAAGTTAAAAAGCCCAGTCGAAGCAGATTCATATATAACTAGACTAGCTAGCGAATACAAAATTTCTGAAGGAGCATTAAGACTTGAGGTATTTGGCGATTCTCAATATAAAAAAACTGTTAAAAGCATAAATCAAGACACTCATTTAAAAGAAAATGATATAAATGAATATCTTGAAAAAACGTTGATTAAATTGATTATTGTAAACAATGAATATATGCAGAGACTTGCAATTCACAATGATATTTTTAGCATAGAAAGCTATATAAGAATATATGAAGGCATAAAGACTTTATACAAAGACGAAGCAGAAATTGATATCTTGAAATTAAAAGATAATTTGAACCAAGAGGATATCGAGCTGCTAAATGAAATCCTAGAAAACACTCCTTTACCAGAAAATGAAGATAAAATGTTTTCGGATTGTTTAAACAAAATCAGAATATCAAAACTTAGACTTAAATTAGATGATATAGCCAGATTGTTATCTTTAATGGATGAAGATTTAGATGAAGAAAAGATTGACGCTATACTGACAGAGCATAAGACAATAAATGCTGAACTTATTGAAATACAAAGTAGATTAAGAAGTAAATAATGACTATAAAAAGGGGTGATTTAGTTGAATTTTCAAGATGAAAGTGGTAATGAAGAAAAAAAGTTTGAGTTCATTAATGAAATCATAGAAAGAGCAAAACAAAAGGGAGTTATATCTTACAGAGAAATTTCAGATTATCTAGAGAACATAGAATTGGACAAGGAACAAATCGATGATTTGTATGATACTTTAATTTCTATGGGGGTAGAAATAGTATCAGAAGTAGACCTTGATGAATTTGTAGAGCAGGACAATGTAACTGAAAACGAAGACGAAGTTGATATTAATGTAATCGAAGCTGGGGAAATCGACATGGATACAACTCTTCCAAAAGGAATTGCAGTTGATGATCCTGTTAGAATGTATCTAAAAGAAATTGGTAAAGTACAACTTTTAAGCGGTGAAGAAGAAATTGAATTAGCAAAAAGGATGCAAACTGGAGACGAAGAAGCGAAGAAGAAGCTATGTGAAGCTAATTTAAGGCTTGTAGTTAGTATCGCAAAAAGATATGTAGGAAGAGGAATGTTGTTCCTTGATTTGATTCAGGAAGGTAATTTAGGTTTAATAAAAGCCGTTGATAAATTTGACTATAAAAAAGGATTTAAATTTAGCACATATGCAACATGGTGGATAAGGCAAGCAATTACAAGATCAATTGCAGATCAAGCTAGAACTATTAGAATTCCGGTTCATATGGTTGAAACTATAAATAAATTAATAAGAGTTTCTAGACAATTATTGCAAGAGTACGGGAGAGAACCTACTCCTGAAGAAATAGCAGAAGAAATGGACATTCCAGTTGAAAAAGTTAGGGAAATTCAAAAGATTGCGCAAGAACCAGTTTCATTGGAAACACCAATAGGAGAAGAAGAAGACAGCCATCTCGGAGACTTTATTCCTGATGAAGATGTACCTGCTCCTTCCGATGCAGCAGCATTTTCTATGCTTAAAGAACAATTAGTTGAAGTTTTAGACACTTTAACCGATAGAGAACAAAAGGTATTAAAATTAAGATTCGGCCTTGAAGATGGAAGAGCTAGAACTTTAGAAGAAGTTGGAAGAAGATTCGACGTTACTAGAGAAAGAATTAGACAGATTGAGGCAAAGGCATTAAGAAAATTGAGACACCCAAGCAGAAGCAAAAAACTTAAAGATTATTTGGAATAAGGAGAATTGAGAGTCTGCAAATGTAGGCTCTCTAATATATTATAAATGATTAAATTATCGAAACGACTTAACTGCATTGCAGAAAAAGTAATAGATTGCGAAAGCTTGGCTGATATAGGCACAGATCATGGAAAATTGCCCATTTCATTGTTGATGAATGAAATAATAAAGAGGGCAATCTTTTGTGATATTAATGAAGGCCCGATTGCGATTGCAATTCAAAATATTAATAAAGAAAATCTAAAGGGTCAATATGAAATCCGTATAGGCAATGGAATTGAAAAACTTGAATACAGCGAAGTGGATTGTATTGTAATTGCTGGAATGGGTGGCCTATTAATAAAAGATATCTTAACAAAGGACTTAAAGAAAACACGTTCGTTTAAAAAAATCATACTTCAACCGAGAAGTAACGAAGAGAAGCTTAGGAAGTGGATTCTAGAAAACTCTTTTTTAATAGTCGATGAGGAGCTAGTAAGAGAAGGAAAGTTTATTTGCCAAGTTATCACAATTGACCTATCTGCTTCAGATAAACAAATTGATAAATGTAAATTTAATAATCTCGACAATAATGGGTATATGGTTTGGGAACAAGAATTCAGCCCAATTTTATTCAAAAAATTCGATCCCCTTTTACCTGAACTTATCTCTAGAAAAATCAAAATTGGGAAAAACATAATTAATGAAATAGATAAGGCGAATGAAATAGACAAGGATATTTTATTAGAAAGAGCTCAATTTAGATTAAACAAACTAATTTGGCTTTTGGAAAAGGCCGAAAATAAGGAGGTAGACTTTTGGAAATAGCTAAATTTATTGAAGTTCTGAGTGCGATTTCACCCGAAGAAAAAGCACTAAAGTGGGATAAGGGCGGAACTCAGATTTTATTCCGAGACAAACCATTAGAAAAGGTTTTAATTGCACTTGATGTTACTGAAGGAGTTATTGATGAAGCTTTACATTTAGGTGCTAATTTGATTTTGACTCATCACCCCATTTTTTTCTTGCCATTAAATAAAATTGATGAAAATGATTATATCGGTAGACTGGCTATCAAACTTATACAAAATAAAATTTCTGTTTATTCAGCTCACACCTCATTTGATAATCTACAAGGTGGGAACAATGATTATTTATGCAGAATATTGGGAATCATAGATACATATGATATTAACGTTGACAATAATGAGCTGATTGGTAAAATCGGATATTTCGAAAGGTCATTTAAACTTAACGACATTATTGGCAAAATTAAAAACAAATTTGATATTAATGAAAAATTGAATGTTGTTTTCAAAGATGATAAATTGGTTAGAAAGGTTGCTATTTGTTCGGGATCCGGTGGAAGTCTAGTTCAAACAGCATTAGAGAATGAGTGCGATTTATTGATCACTGGCGACATTGATTACCATACTGCTATTGAAGCTAATGGAAATGGGCTTAAGATTATTGATATGACACACTATCATTCAGAAAAAATATTCATAAACAATATAGCAGATTTGATTAAGGCGAATTTCAATGAAAAACTCTCCATTGTACAATGTAAATTAGACCAAAATCCTTTTCATATGATATAATATATTAGTGAGTAAGTCAGACAGTCGCATGCTTATGCATGAGGAAAGTCCGAGCTCCATAGAGCAGAGTGCCGGGTAATACCCGGTGAAGGCAACTTCAAGGAAAGTGCAACAGAAATATACCGCTTAGCTTGCTAAGTAAGGTTGAAAAGGTGAGGTAAGAGCTCACCGGCAGGCTGGCGACAGTCTGGCCATGTAAACCCCACTCGGAGCAAGACCAAATAGGGCGCAAAAGGCGGCGGCTCGTCGTTGCCCGGTAGGTAGGTCGCATGAGCTTAAAGGTAACTTTAAGCCTAGATAGATGATTGTCAGATACAGAACTCGGCTTACAGACTTGCTCACATTTAATTGAGGTGAATGATGCGAATTATTTCTTGGAACGTAAATGGTCTAAGAGCCGCCCTTTCGAAGGGTTTCTTAGATTTCGTTAATGAGTATAAGCCAGACACAATTTGTATTCAAGAAACAAAAATGCAGAGGGGTCAGGCGGAAGTTGACCTTGAAGGTTACGAGGAATTTTGGAATAGCGCCGAAAAAAAAGGGTATTCTGGAACAGCAATATTCACGAAAATTAAACCAATTTCTGCTTCTTATAATATTGGCAAAGAGGAACACAATTATGAAGGTAGAGTTATAACTTTAGAGTATGAAAAATATTATTTGGTTAATGTTTACACACCAAATTCCCAAGAAAAACTTGCTAGAATAGACTATAGAATGAAATGGGAAGAAGACTTCTTGGAGTATATAGTAAATCTTGACAAGATTAAGCCTGTTATTATTTGCGGAGATTTAAACGTAGCGCACAAAGAAATAGATTTAAAAAATCCAAAAGCAAATGTTGGTAATGCTGGTTTTTCACCGCAAGAAAGAGAAAAAATATCAACATTACTAGATTCAGGATTTATAGATACTTATAGATATTTATATCCTAATGAGATTGAAAAATATACTTGGTGGTCTTATAGATTCAATGCAAGGATTAATAATGCTGGATGGAGAATTGACTACTTTATAGTTTCTGAGAAAATAAAAGGAAACATTATCGACTCTAAAATTTTTCAAGACGTTATGGGAAGTGATCATTGCCCAGTTTGCTTAGACATAAATGACCTATAGATTTAAATCGTAATTCTAAATTGATATGGAGGTGCTATTATGAAAAATTTTGAAAGTATTAGGAAAAGCTATAAACCAGAAAAAATAAAAGTCTTATTTGTTGGAGAAACCTATCCAACTAATGGAACGTTCTTTTATAAACAGGATTCAGTACTGTAT
>CAYRVM010000084.1:0-6869 GCA_964427575.1 uncultured Oscillospiraceae bacterium
TATTCTTATTGGACAAGGAAGTTGCGGAATAGCCTCTGGTGCAAAAAAAACAGCAAAAGAATTCGCGAAAATCTCAAAACTTGAGGGACTTGATTTAACTATTAAGCCAACTGGGTGCATAGGAATATGCTATTTAGAGCCTATTGTTGATATTGTCGATAGCAACGGTACTCTAACAAGATACGCGCAAGTTCATCCAGAAGATGTAAGGGAAATAATCGATACTCATATAATTAAAGGAGAGGTAGCTCAAAAGTTTGAGATACCTGCTGAAGGTAAAGCATTTTTAAAAAAGCAGACTAGAATTGGCTTAAAAAACTGCGGGCTTATCAATCCAGAAGATATTGGTGATTACTTGAATGTTGGAGGCTACGAGGCACTTAAAAAGGCCCTATTCAATATGTCTTCGGATGATATTTGCTCTGAAATATCTTCTTCGAACCTTCGAGGAAGAGGGGGCGGTGGTTTCCCAACTGGCCAGAAGTGGATGCAGGTCAAAAGGCAAACTAGTGCTATTAAATATATTGTATGTAACGGTGACGAGGGAGATCCAGGCGCTTTTATGGATAGAAGCATCATGGAAGGTGACCCACATAAAGTTCTGGAGGGAATGATTATTGCTGGAATTGCGACTGGTGCAAACGAGGGATATATATATGTTCGAGCAGAATATCCACTTGCCGTCCACCGCCTAGAAATTGCTATTGATCAAGCTGCAAATTCGGGTTTTCTTGGTAAGAATATTTTAGGTTCAAATTTTAACTTTGATATTAAAATAAACCTCGGAGCTGGTGCGTTCGTATGCGGAGAAGGTAGTGCTCTAACCGCATCAATCGAAGGTAACCGTGGTATGCCTAGGGTTAAGCCTCCGAGAACCGTAGAGCAAGGCCTTTTCGATAAACCCACAGTTCTAAACAATGTTGAGACCTTTGCTCATGTACCTGAAATAATTTTAAGTGGCTCAGCCGCTTATAAAAGTATTGGGCCATCTGAAAGCCCGGGCACAAAGGTTTTTGCCTTGACAGGAAATGTTAAAAATACTGGATTAATTGAAGTACCTATGGGAACAACGCTTAGAGAAGTTCTGTTCGACATAGGTGGCGGTGTGAAAAATGGTAAGAAATTCAAAGCTGTTCAAATAGGTGGGCCATCGGGTGGATGCCTAACAGAAAAGCATCTTGACCTTAGCTTAGATTTTGATTCTCTGACAAGGGTTGGAGCTATGATTGGTTCAGGCGGTTTGGTAGTAATGGACGAAGATACTTGCATGGTTGGTATAGCAAGATTTTTTATGAATTTTACGCAGCATGAATCTTGTGGAAAATGTGTTCCTTGTCGAGAGGGTACTCATGTAATGCTAGAAATTTTAGAGGATATCGTAAGTGGTAGAGGTACTGTTGATCAAATAGATACGCTTCTTGAGTTAGCTGACACGATTTCAATGACCTCGCTTTGTGGCCTAGGCAAAACTGCCGCTTCCCCTGTTGTTAGTACTATTGCTCAATTTAGAGATGAGTATCTTGCTCACGTTTTAGATAAAAAATGTCCTGCTAAGAGCTGTCAAGGGTTGATGAAAATTGAAATATTACCCGAGAAATGTATAGGCTGCTCTAAGTGTGAAAAGATTTGCCCTGTAAATGCCATTTCTGGGTTAATCAAAAGTCCATATGTGATAGATCAATCCAAGTGTGTAAAATGCAAAATCTGCTTAGATGCTTGCAGCAAATTTAACGCTATTGTTGAAAATTAAGGGATGTGAAAATATGAATAACTATATGATTATTAACGGGGAAAGAGTACCTTTTACCGATGAGAAAAATGTACTGGATGTAGTACGAGGCGCCGGGATTGACCTTCCGACCTTCTGTTATTATTCCGAGTTGTCCGTGTATGGGGCCTGCCGCATGTGCATAGTCGAAAACAACAAGGGCGAAATACTTACCTCATGTTCGACTCCTCCAAAGGCAGGTATGGAAATAAAGACCCATACCCCGGCGCTCCAGAAGCACCGCAAAATCATTTTGAAGTTGCTTCTTGCCTCGCATTGTAGGGAATGTACTGCGTGTAGCAAAAGCGGTGCCTGCCGATTACAAGATCTGGCCAACCGTTTTGGAATTAAAGAGATTAGATTTGACAAGTCTGAAAAAGCATTTAAGGATGAATATACCATTGATTCGTCGAGCCCATCTATTGTAAGAAACCCTAACAAATGTATTCACTGCGGAGATTGTGTTCGTATGTGTTCAGAAAAGCAAAACGTCGGAGCCATTGATTTTGCTCAACGTGGATATGACCTAATGGTTGGTCCAGCTTTTAATATGCCTTTAGCTGAAACAGAATGTGTCAATTGTGGTCAATGCGCAGCAGTATGTCCAACCGGTGCTATAGTCATTAAACATAATATTGAAGATGTATGGAATGAAATTTATGACAAGAAGAAAAGAGTGATTGCTCAGGTTGCTCCTGCCGTACGAGTGGCTTTGGGGGAAGAGTTTCATATTCCGTCAGGGCAAAACATAATGCCCCTAATTGCAGCTGCTATGAGAAAATTGGGATTCGATGAAATTTATGACACCTCATTTGGAGCAGATTTAACAGTAATTGAAGAAACTCAAGAGTTTATTGAAAAGCTTTCTTCTGGAGCAAAATTGCCACTATTTACTTCTTGCTGCCCAGCTTGGGTTAAATATGCTGAGTTTAGACATCCTGATTTAATCGGTCAACTATCTACGTGTAAATCTCCCCAACAAATGTTCGGTTCCGTAATCAAGGAATATTATAAAACAAAAGCAGAGGATGATAGGGAAATTGTTGTAGTTTCAATTATGCCATGCACCGCTAAAAAGGGAGAAGCCCTTAGAGAAGAGTTCAACAAAAATGGACTGTCCGATGTAGATCATGTTTTAACTACTCAGGAATTAGCTAATATGATATATGAAACCGGAATCAATTTTGATAAATTGGAGCCTGAAGCATTAGATATGCCTTTTGGAATGTTCAGCGGCGCCGGTCTAATTTTCGGTGTTACGGGTGGTGTTACGGAAGCAGTAATAAGAAAAGTTGTAACCGACAAAACGCACACCTCAATAAATAATATCAAGTTTTGCGGCGCCCGCGGATTGGAAGGTGTCAAGGAATTTGACCTTCCTTTGGATGGCAAGATTCTAAAAATTGCTGTTGTAAGTGGCCTTAGAAATGCCGAAGAACTAATCTTAAAATTAAAGGACGGTTCCGTTCATTATGATTTTGTTGAAGTTATGGCTTGTCCGAGTGGCTGTGTGAATGGTGCAGGTCAACCATTTGGTCGCACCTTCGAAAGAGAGAGTAGAGCCAAGGGTCTTTACGCGGCTGATAAACAAACTAAGATTAGACATTCTGACGCGAATCCTGTAATCCAACCCCTATACGATGGGATTCTTAAGGGCAAGACCCACGAGCTCCTCCACGTCCATTACGAATCATAGTATTCAATCTTACTGAATTAATAGAGCGTAGCGCTCGGGAGAAGAAAAATATACAAATAAATAGCGTAGCTATTCGAGAGCAAAATGCGCACTTCGGACTTTTCATATTTGTTAAGTCCGTGGTTACGTGCCACATTTTCTCTCGATCGCTACGCTATAATACTTATTAGACTATATTTTTAGAGACATATTCTGAAGTGCTGAGGGCGAGCAATGCGCCGTAGCCCACTTCAAATTCCATTAAGTCTCCAACCTGATAATCTTTTTCGCAATCAGTTAGGTCAACAATCATGTGATCACTGCTTGCCCCAACTATCCTAGCTCCTTTTACTTTTGGAAGTAGGACGTCAACCTTAACATCCTGTCTTCCGATTCCAAATATAGCTCTTTTTCTAACTCCAATATCGTCAAAATAAGGCACCTGTCCGAAAGCATCTAAACCTATTTTCCCGAAAGGCTTAGATGGCTTATTCTTTAGCTCTATTATCTCAGCTATTAATGTGAATACATCAGTATTTAAAGAATCTACAATCTTGTTGATTTGAGAATCAACGCCCAGTAGGATTATTTCTCCTAGCCTGAAGTGGTTGACTTCCGGTGGCGTATCCCCAGCTTCCATTACGTGATATGAACAAGAGTTGCCAGCAGAAATATATTCGATTTTTATTCCATGCTTTTTTTCAATTTTTTCTTTTAATTTCACTAAAACATCCAGATTTTCTCTATCAGCAAGGACTCCTCCAAAGCAGGAAAAATTCGAACCTATTCCTACTAATGAAATCCCTTTAATCATTACCATTTCATCAACCTGATCCATAGCATCCTTAATCAAAGAACCTTCTCTAAGATCACCCAAATCAATCATCAAAATTACTTTATGTATCTTTCCTTGTTTTAACGCTTCTTCAGATAAAGCTTTTACAACTTTGATTTCACTGTTTAAGCTAATATCAGCGTATCTAACAACCTCTTCAATCTGAGATAGCATAGGAATTCTAATGAGTAGCTTTGGAACAGGAATATCCTTAAGCTTTTTTAAGTTGTCAATTCTTGAGTCAGCAAGCATGTTAGCCCCGCCCTTAACCTGTGCCTCTGCAAGCTCAGGTATAGCGCAGTAACATTTTGTAACTGCTGTAACAGAAATTCCATATTTCTTGCAGTTATCAACTATAATTCTTGTGTTTTCTTCAAGCTTTTTTTTATCGATTATTAACGCAGGATATTTCATTTTGCCTCCATTATAAATTAAATTAATGCCAAATTTTATATCAGAATTGTTAACTTATTACCGTCCCAGTTTTGCCCTCGAGTGCATCTACAGCTTTAAATAAAGATGTAATTATTGCCTTTTTCCCTGGGTTTTCCTTAACGAAATTAACTGCCGCTTGAATCTTAGGCAACATGCTCCCTGGAGCGAAGTGACCTTGTTCTTCATGCATTTCGGCTTCTGCAACTGTCATTTTATCTAAATTTATTTGATTTGGCAATTTATAATTTAAAGCGACTTGTTCAACCTCAGTGAGTATCAATAAGATATCCGCCTTAAGTTCATTGGCTAGTAAAGAAGCTGCATGATCTTTGTCTATTACTGCGGATACTCCAGTTAGCTCCCCGTTATCAGCTAAAATTACTGGTATGCCTCCGCCTCCAGCAGTTATTACAATTGTCGACTTCAAAAGTTCTTTTACAGTTTCCAATTCTACTATGTCAATTGGTTTAGGCGATGCAACAACTCTTCTGTATCCTCTTCCAGAATCCTCTTTGATAGTATATCCAGTATTGTCAGCCTCTATCTTGGCTTCTTCCTTCGTATAAAATGGCCCAATTGGCTTAGTTGGGTTCGTAAAGGCCTGATCATCTTTTGAAACTAAAACCTGAGTCAGCACTGTTGCAACTGGTATATTTATCCCTCTATTCTTTAGCGCAAATTTCAAGCACTGCTGAATATGATATCCTATATAACCTTGACTCATTGCCCCACAAACATCAAAAGGCATAGCTGGTGTAACTTCCTTAGCATATTCTGAAGCTAAGACTATTCTTCCAACCTGAGGTCCATTCCCATGAACTATTGCCAATTCATAGCCTCTAACTACAAGTTCTGCAAGAAAATTGCAGGTATTCATAACAACTTTGCGTTGACTTTCAGATGTATTCTCTGAGGAACCTGATTCCATTAAGGCATTTCCGCCAAGCGCTACAACAATTTTTATATCTTCATTTTTATTTTTCAATGTCATTTGTCCCTCCAAATAATTTATACACTTCTATTGATAGGCATGCTCATGCACCTTGGTCCACCTCTGCCTCGGCTCAATTCAGAACTAGGAATAGTGAGGACCTTTATTCCATTTTTATCGAGCAAGTCATTAGTTACGTAATTTCTATCATATGTAATAACAACTCCAGGTGCTATAGCCAAGGTATTAGACCCATCGCTCCATTGTTCTCTTTGAGCTGCAATTTTATCATCCCCACCGCATCTAATAAGTTTAACCGCAGGAAGCTTTAATTCTCTTTTCAAAATATTAGTCAATATATCTGTACTGCTCTTAATTCGTGATTTTCCATCCTTGTCCAGTTGTATTTCATAAATATTAAGTGGAGCTTCAATCTCTGGGTGAATAGCAAATTTATCATAATCCACCATGGTAAACACCGTATCCAGATGCATGAAAGCCCTGCATTTAGGTATTTCAAATACTAGAACTTTTTTAAAACTGTTTGAGTGCTGCAGAAGATTTTCAGCCATTATCTCAATTGCCTCAGCCGATGTTCTTTGGCTAAACCCTACAGCCACTACATCTTTTGATATTACCAAAATATCTCCGCCTTCAATATTATATGGGCCGGAATAGTTATACCAAAGATTAGTTCCTTTTGGGAAGATGTTTTCATTGTGTTTATACATATATTTGAGAAAAAGTGATTCTCTTCTTCTTGCTTTTGTACTCATGCAATGTACATTAATTCCGTTGCCAATACATGCTCCTGGATCTCTTGTGAAATACAGATTTGGCAGTGGGTCTGTATAATATGGATATCTTTGTGCAACAATATCGGACAAGGTTATTGGGGTTTTAACTGGAATATCAGTTTTTTTAATTCCAGAAATCATCTTTCGTACCATTTCGGGCAAAGGCATACTTTCCAAATAATCGTAGATTGCTTCTTTTACATAATGTGAGCTTATGTCACTTTCTGCAATGAATTCAATAATAAACTTATGTCTCACTTCACGATCAATCAGGGCAATCTCAATTTGATCAGTAAAATATAAAACTTCTACGCCATTTTCTTTCAATACGTCAGAAAAGCAATCATGCTCATATTGAGCTACAGAAAGATAAGGTATATCGTCAAATAGTAGACGCTCAAAGTTGTCTGGTACCAAGCCCTCGAGCT
>CAYRVM010000085.1:0-6826 GCA_964427575.1 uncultured Oscillospiraceae bacterium
GAGGGCATCCCCCGCGTCCAAAACAAGTACTTCTGATCCCTGCGCAATGTAATAATCCTTCCAGCCTTTCACCGATGGGTAACCTATTCCGGAAGTCACGTTACTATGAATATCATTCGTGTGTATAATGACGATTGGCTCTGCAGGAATTGCTGTTTCAGCAAAAGTGAAACTAAATTGAATAGAAAATAGCATGATGATTGCCGTGATGATACTGATTCTTCTAAAATTACTTTTCATTTTTCAACACTCCCCTTAATCAATTTAGATTTTCGCTATATTGAATTAAAAAGCTGCACGCTCTACGCATGCAGCCAATGATCAATATTTGCACCCTGGCTACCTTTGCTTATCGCTTAAGGTCCATTGGCTTTGCGTCTTTGCCTTTCGACAAGTTTGCTTTATAGTGGATGATATTTAACATGTGTTAATTATTTGATGATTCGTGGTCGAGTACGTACCCGTAAGCTTTGACCCCGCCCTTTTCCTTCTCAAGGTATACACCTTGTATCTCAGGTGCGAAGCCTGGGAACCTGTTAATGCCTTCTTCTAAGATTTGGAAATATTTCAGAGCAACTTCGTTCCATTTTTCACCTGGGACCACGCAGTAAATTCCTGGAGGATAAGGCAATGCGCCTTCTAGCGCTATGCGTCCTAATATATCATCAAGCTTTACAAGCTTGACATTGTTTCTAATATATTCAATGTTGGCAGCCTGTGGATGCATTGCTCTTTCAGGGAATGAATCTGCCCGGAAAAGTTTTTTCTGACAGTTCTTAACGTCATTCTGTTTGTAGAAATCATGCATTTCTTGGCATAATTGTCTTATTGAATAATCTTTGTAGCGCTCCTTGTTATTCCTGTAGAGGTTTGGTAGTACCACTGAAAGTGGCACATCGCTTTTTACTAGTTCTTCGAATTCAACAAGGCAGTCTACAAGAATCTCCATTTTCTCTGGTGTTTCAGCAGGTGTCATTAGGAAAAGGATCGAATTGAGATCGCATTTTTCTGGAATGATTCTACTTTCTCTTAGGAAATTTGCAAGAATCGTCGCGGGCACACCAAAGTCAGCATATTCTCCGGTCTCTTCATTGATACCCGGCGTTGTAAGCATTAATTTGTTAGGGTCTACAAAATACTGATTCTCCCCATATCCTTCGAAAGAATGCCATTTTTCACCAGGCTTAAACTTGAAAAACTCAATCGAGTTTCCAATCTCTTCGGTTTTGTAGCTCTCCCATTTTTCACCTCCAACAACTGGCGGAATGAATGGTTTAAGAAGCGTACATCTTTTTAGGATTTCTTTACGCGCATCTATACCTATTCTTACGCAATCAGCCCACAGGCGCTTACCTGCTTCGCCTTCTTGCATTCTTGCATTAACATCCAAAGATGCAAATAAAGGATAGAAAGGGCTGGTGCTTGCATACATTCTGAAAGAGTTGTTGAAACGTTTATGTCCTACATAACGTTTTTGTTCTCTGATATGACTGTCCTTTTTATGGATATAGGATGCTTGTGAAAAGCCTGCTTGTTGCTTATGCACAGACTGAGTAACAAGTATCCCTGGATCATCGGCTTTAAGTTCCAATAGTAGAGGTGAACAATCTCTCATCATAGGAATGAATTGTTCATAGCCGACCCATGCTGAGTCGAATAATATATAGTCACAAAGGTGTCCAATTCTATCGACAACCTGTCTTGCATTGTAAATCGTACCATCATATGTGCCAAGCTGTATTATGGCAAGTCTGAAAGGCCTTTTAGTCTTTGCTTTTACGGGGTCAATGTCAGCAGCAATCTTTCTTCGATATTCTTCGTTGAAGCAACGATCATCAATACCGCCAATAAATCCAAACGGATTACGGGCTGTTTCGAGATAAACCGCGTTTCCACCGGACTGTACCAGTGCTGCATTATAAGCAGATTTATGGTTATTACGGTCAAAGAGCACTAAATCTCCAGGAGCTACGACTGCAGTAATTGATACTGTATTTGAAGTACTGGTTCCGTTCATTACAAAATATGTACGGTCAGCGTTGAAAACCTTAGCGGCATTTATCTGAGCATCTGCAGCTGGTCCTTCATGGATTAGTAGATCCCCGAGCGCAACATCTGCGTTGCAAATATCTGAGCGGAAGATATTTTCTCCGAAAAATTCATACATGTATCTGCCAGCTGGATGTTTCTTGAAATACTGTCCGCCTTGATGGCCCGGACAATCAAACTGGAAGTTATCCATTTCCATATAATTTGTGAGCGCATGAAAAAACGGTGGGAGCACGCGATCCTGATACTGACTCGCAGCGACTTCAACCGCATGGCTATTTCTTTTAATTTTAGCGTTAGTCCCTTCTAGCGCGCGATAAACTTTACCCTTTAATTTCGGATCAAGCAAACGGCCATCTCTAATAATAACAAAAATTGGGATACCAAATTTCGTATTGACTACTGGATCAACCCACTCGGTTTCAAGATCAGTCATAACTACTGCAGCTACATCTGTAAAATCGGTCTCATCCAACAAGGATATATTTCTTCCAGTACTAAAATATGACATGGTTGCCATCGTACAAGCAATTTTTAATGGTTTCATCTAATTTCTCCCCTTTTATAATAGATTCGTAGCTGCTTATCAAGTAAGCACATCGAGATTATATTTTTAGCTATGTTGTAATCATACATTATATAGAAACAATTTAAAGTACCAATAACTTGCTTTTTCTATGTGCCAGTTGAATCTTATAGAAAAACAGTTTGCGATTATCTTGGTTCGTTATAGTTATTTTTTTTCTTTCTATTTCTTGATAGAGATAACCCTCCGAAGCCACTAATGATTGCAGCATAGAAGCCTAAGTCATACCACCAACCTGTATTAATTGTTTCATAAATTCTGATATTATGATCAAACAAACCAATAATCAGAGATATAGGCGCAATCCATCCATGCCATATACCCCAGAAAAATCCTGCTGGATGAGCCATTGTATAACTGCCATCTCCAGGAATACATCCCGTCATGGTAATAAGCATTAAAGTTGTTATTAAAGCGATAATTGATACCTTTTTCATCATTTCTCCAAACTCCTCTCAGTTAAAAATCTTATTTAGTTTAACTTTGTCAATAATTTATTGTTAAAACAAGAATTGTAGGCTAATAGCCATCACTAGCATCCCGGATAGTAGGCCATAGATAGTCAAATGGTGTTCTCCATATTGTCTTGCTGTCGGGAGGAGCTCATCAAAGGATATATAAATCATAATTCCCGCTATCCCGGCGAATATTAACCCTAACATCAATTCATTAATATAAGGTGCTAGGAATAAAAAGGCAAATACTGCACCAATTGGTTCCGCTGCTCCAGATAAAAGAGAGTATAAGAATGCCTTTTTCCTGCTGCCAGTTGCACAGTATGCAGGTATAGCTACCGCTATTCCTTCAGGAATATTATGAATTGCCACAGCAATTGCTATCGCAATTCCCAACTTAGGCTGACTCATTCCAGATACAAATGTAACAAGGCCTTCTGGGAAATTATGGATTGTAATTGCAATAGCAGTAAGAACGCTAGTTTTCATTAGTTGGTGAGCATTAGGGTTTACTCTGCATGCCTCAACTTCTTCTATGCTATGCATTTCATGCGGATTCTCCCTAGCAGGAATAACCTTATCAATAGCCGCAATCAGAATTATGCCAACAAAAAAAGCCAAAATAGTTATCCAGCCACCAGCATCATTTCCCAAGCTAGAAGTTAAATGAGATTTAGCATCTGGTAAAATTTCCATAAACGATATGAAAATCATAATTCCAGCTGAAAATCCTAAGGCGACGGATAGGAACTTCTTATTGGTAGTACGAAATAAAAGCACAAACAATCCGCCGATTCCAGTCCCTAATCCCGCAAATAATGACAGTCCGATTGCAAATATCCAGTTGTTATAATCCATCTATCCAGTCTCCTGCTTTTTTACAAATTATTAATCTATAATTACTTTAAATATGTTTTATATAATAATAGCATTTTTATTTCCATTTGACTTAAATCTTCAAAAAAAGAAAGCAGATTAATGGAAACAAATTTACAATTAATTTTCCATTAATCTGCTATTAATTCAAATAATTAAAATGTAATGACTTTGTCAGCCCATTCTACCATTTCTACACAATCGATCATTGTTGATAATGGGCATGCATCTGATCCGTTCATGCTTCTAGATTTTAAGCAAGTTCCGCAGGCTAATATATCTCCGCCAACTTCATTGAAAGCTTTAACCTGCTCCGCTACGTTGAATTTGTCGTGGGTTAAGTTTTCAACTTCTACAGCTTCTCCCATGAGAAACACTTTTACTTCATGGCCTTGCTTTTTTGATGTAACTGCAAAGCGCATTGCATTCCATGCTTTTTCATATTCTTTTGTTTCTAATATTATACCAAATTTCATAATTTTACCTTCTATTTTATAATAAACAAATAGTTCTAATAATTATTTGTGGCCACCACAGCATCCGCCCTCAGTGCCATGTTCATGTTTGTCATGGTTTCCGCCACCACCGCAAGCATGTCTTTGTCCGTCAACTAATTTCGTCTTTTCCATGCTTCCGCATTTTGGGCAAGCAATCTCATATCCATGTCTTCCGCCTTCAGAACACGGTTCAACTTCCCACACTTCCCCACATGATAGGCATTCAAATACTCTGTTTTTCATTTGATAGTTTCCTCCTCCAATTTTTATTGTTTGTCCCTCAACCAGTGCCGTTGCTAATTTTCTTCTAGCATTAATCAGAAGTCTCTGAAAAGTAGGTCTTGTAAGGCCCATTTCTTTGGCACAGGCTTCCTGATCCAAGCCTTCCATATCCTTCAGTCTAATTGCTTCAATCTCTTCCATCCCAAGCCTCATCACTTCATGGTGATCAGTTTGGTCAGATATGAATTTGTAGCAAACTGGGAATTCATCTATTTTTCCATAACAACGTTTCCTTGGCATTAGTTCTCCTTAATTGAGCATATGCTCAATTGAATAATATAGCATCTCCTATGAAATAGCAACTGTTTATTAAAATTTGTACTTTTTATTTCTGTAATGGATTATTATAGAGTAAATAAAACATTTTAAAAATGAATATCCATTATAGGAGAAATTAGTTAATGAATTATATATATATAATAGAATGCAAAGATGGAACACTTTATACAGGTTGGACTGTAAATATTGAAAAAAGATTAGAGAAACATAACCGTGGAATCGGTGCAAAATACACCAAAGCAAGATTCCCAGTCACTTTGCGATATTTGGAAGAATTCGATTCAAAAGAGGAAGCTATGAAAAGAGAATGGCAAATAAAGAAATTGAAGCGGAGCAAAAAACTCGAGCTTCTGAAAACATGGGTCTATGAACAAAAGTAAAACGCCAATTCAACTTGGCGTTTTTTTGATTTCTATGCTAGTACTGATTCTCTATTCTTCGTGATAAAATCTTTCCCCCGTGCGTTTATTATAGTAAACTCTAAGAATTCTTCCATCCGTCGGATCTAAAGTAACTTCCTCCGTCCTTTCAAAACCAGTGGGAACATCTGCTCCATTATTCTTTCTGTATCTTTTATCCCAGACTATATAAGCTACTATTGCGAAAATAATCATCCCCATCGTAGCAATTGTATTGAAACCTATTATGCCTTCCATAGTTTATTCCTTTTCAATTATTACAGCAGTTCCATAGGCCAAAACCTCACTCATATACTGTCCAATTTCGCTAGAGTCGAATCTCATCATTACGATTGCGTTGGCTCCCATTAATGATGCATTCATTACAAGTCTGTCGATTGCTTGTTTTCTTGCATCTTCAAGCATGGAAGTATATTCGTGTATTTCTCCGCCAATAAGGCTTCTCAAGCTAGCTATTATATTTCCGCCTAAACCCCTACTTCTAACGATGAGCCCAAACACTTGCCCCTTAACTTCGATTACTTTGTACCCAGTAATTTTTTCTGTAGTTACAATTAACATCTGATTTCCCTCCTAAATGGTTATTCCATTGGCTTTATTGATGCCCTGATTAACTTGCAATTTAATTTATTTATATCTATTATCTTACTACTTTTTATATCATTAGCAAGAAATATGCATATCTCTCAAAAATGTTATATATCAATCACCTTAAAAATTAGAATATGGTATAATAACTTCATAATAAATTAGAAAAACATTGGAGAGTGAAATTATGAAAAATATGAATATTGCTTCCTTAACTAAGGTTGCGCTTTTATTAGCAATGATTGCCATGACACAAATGTTTGGAAGGATGATTCCTGACAGCAATTTTGTTGTTGGTTCGATAATCAATGCCTGCCTATTAATTGCTGTATCAACAGTTGGATTGAGAGGGGCGGGAGTCCTTAGCCTGCTTGCTCCGTTCACGTCGCTTATCAGCAACCATGCGCCTATTGCAGCTGCGTTGCTTCCATTTGCTCCCGCCATTGCGGTAGCGAATTTTGCTTACTGTTTGGTTTTCTACTATCTAATGAAGAAAAACAAAATAGCGGGCGTCGCTCTTGGCTCAATCGTGAAATTTGGGATTTTGTTTGGTGCTATTAATATCTTCTTAAATATAATGAGCTTCCCAAAATTCGCCGCGATTTTATTAATGTTATTTAGCTGGCCACAATTGGTAACCGCTTTAATCGGTGGATTAATTGCTTTGACTGTAACGAAAAGGTTAGAAAAGATTAATTTTAATAAATAAGGTTTCTTGTGACTATTGCGGTAATACGAATTAGCAATCCGTCAATACTAATATTTTGATATGAATTGTTGAAAGTATAAAAAATA
>CAYRVM010000086.1:0-6820 GCA_964427575.1 uncultured Oscillospiraceae bacterium
ATCCATTTTATTAGCAGCTACGACCTGAGGTTTTTTACTAAGTTTCTCTGAGTAACTTGCAAGTTCATGATTAATTTTCTCGTAATCTTCTATTGGGTCTCTATCTTCAGAGCCCGAAATATCAACTACATGAATCAATACTTTTGTTCTTTCGATATGCTTAAGGAAATCCAATCCTAGTCCAACGCCTTCATGCGCTCCTTCTATTAATCCTGGAATATCTGCCATTACAAAGCTTTTATCATGAATAGCAACTACTCCCAAATTCGGACTAATTGTTGTAAAATGATAATTTGCGATTTTAGGTCTTGCACTAGTAGATACTGAAAGCAAAGTTGATTTACCAACATTAGGGTAACCAATTAATCCTACATCTGCAATTAACTTAAGTTCTAATATTATGGACCTGGATTTTGCAATCCCACCAGCTTCAGCAAAGTTAGGCGCTTGTCTTACGGAGTTTTTAAAGTGGACATTTCCTTTTCCGCCTTTTCCGCCACGCGCCGCAACAAATTTTTCTCCATTGTGTGTCAGATCTTTCATTACTAATCCGGTTTCTTCATCTATAATTATTGTTCCCATAGGAACTCTTATAATCAAATCATCTGAATCTTTACCAAAACACTTTTTCTTCTTGCCATCTTCTCCAGGTAATGCTTCGTACTTTGTCTTATACCTGAAATCCATAAGGGTTCTTAAATTGACATCGGCTACAAATACAACATCGGCACCTTTTCCGCCGTCGCCACCATCTGGGCCGCCTTCAGGCACGTAGGGTTCTCTTCTAAATGACACGCTTCCGTTGCCACCTCTCCCTGATTTAATATGAATTTTCGCTCTATCTATAAACATTAATAATTTCAACTCCTCTAAGAGTAAAAAACCCCTATTAAAAATAGGGGTAAATACTTTAAGCTTCTTTAGAATATACGCTAACTTTTTTACGAGTTTTGCCGTATCGTTCGAATTTTACGGTACCTTCAATTTTAGCAAAGAGTGTATCATCTCCACCAATACCTACATTGTTGCCGGGATGAATTTTAGTTCCTCTTTGTCTTACTAGAATACTTCCAGCGCTAACAACTTGTCCATCAGCTCTTTTAACACCTAGGCGTTTGGATGCACTGTCTCTTCCATTTCTGGAGCTACCTACACCTTTTTTACTTGCCATAGACCACACCTCCTTCGTTCTTATTTGTGTGTCATATATTAAACTTATTGTTTATTACTATTTTGTTGGCTTCTTAGCTGCAGGTTTAGCTGCTGCTTTTACTGCCGGTTTTTTAACTGCAGGTTTAGCTGCTGCTTTTGCTGTTGTTTTAACTGCAGGTTTAGCTGCTGCTTTTGCCGTTGTTTTAACTGCAGGTTTAGCTGCTGCTTTTGCTACAGGTTTAGCTTCAACTTTTTTAGCTATTTTTTCAATTGCTTTTGCTTCAGCTACTGCTTTAAAGTCTGCTTCTAAAGCATCAAGATTGTCTGCTTTTCCATCAGCCGAAATAGCAATTACTCTAATCATAGTATATGGTTGTCTGTGGCCCTTTTTCTTTCTATAATCTTTTTTTGACTTATATTTGAAAATAATAACTTTTTCAGCTTTTCCATTTTCAACTACGTTTCCAAAGACTTTAGCATTTTCTAGGACTGGTGCTCCAATAGAAACTGTTTTCCCATCGCTCAACACTAGTACCCTATTAAATTCAATTCGGTCACCTGCATTAACGTCAAGCTTTTCAACATTAATAACATCTCCGGCTTGAACTCTATATTGTTTTCCACCTGATTCAATTACTGCGTACATGTATATACCTCCTCTATCCAATCTCGCCATATAGGTAGCACGAATGCTTTTATAACCCTTTCTGAGCGGCTTACAGTCACTGATATTATCATAATAGCAATGAATTGTCAATTAATTTCATCAGCAAATTAATCATTTTTCTAATAAAGCTTCATTCTTTTGATTAAATAGTCTAATAAGTTCATTTGCCTTATTTTCATCGAGGAAACCATTCATAGATTCAGTAACAAAATACCTTTTGGGTAATTGTATCTTTGAAAGATCAAATCCTAAAGCTTTTTTTATTCTAAGCTTTGTCTTATAGATATCCTCTCCAATTTTATCCAATTCTTCATTATTAATATTATTAATTCCTATAGATTGTAAGGCTAGGATAATAGTTTCTCTATCGTAAACCTTCCTTGCGAAAAGGCATATAGTTAAAGAATTCAGCATGCATCTTTCTACTTCTTCTTTGTAAAGACCATCGACCAATTCTTCATTTGAAAATTGTTTGCCGCTTTGATCTAGAGAGTATCCGCCGTTACAAAGATGTGAATGCCTTGCGCCCACTGTGGCTCCAATCAAAGAGCCATATCCAGTGTGGTAACCGGCCATTTCGTTTCCTGCTACATTCATTGAGAAGTCTTTACCTCCATATTTTGAGGCTGCAAAAGAAGATCCTTGGCCAAGATCAAAATAAAATTCGTTTTCTCTATCGCTAATGAAATGAATTGCTTTAAGGTAGCTTTCAAAGTCACCAAAACTTAATGGCACTAATGTTTGCTCTAGATTAATAATTCCTCCAGCTAATGCCTCAGTAGCCCACCCAAGAATTACACCTGCTGACATTGCATCCATTCCTGTTTCTTCGACTGCATCAATTAACCTTAAGATTTCTATAGGCTTGCTTATACCAAGGAAACTTCCTAACGCAAAAATTAACTCATAATCGTAGCCAACGTTTACAGCTTCAAATTCATATCCCTTGTCAAATTCTATTCTATACTGTCCTACATGGATACAACCTACAGGGCATCCCGTACAAGCAACTTTCCTAACAAGATGGTTTTCTGCAAATGCTTCACCTGAAATTTCTGCTGCATGACTAAATCTATTATTTTGAAGGTTGTTGGTTGGTAAACCACCTGCAACATTTAAAGGTTCAACGTTTACGGGAGTCCCCAAGTCATGATATTTTGTCATTAATTCTGTGTCCGTTGATTTAGCATAAATCTTCCTATACGCAGCAAGGTAATCTTTAGGATTTTCTATTGGAAGACTTTTATCTCCAGTAATAGAAATAGCTTTAAGATTTTTGCTTCCAAAAACAGCGCCCAAACCAAGTCTTCCAAAATGGCGATAAGTATCGACACACACACTAGCAAAGCTCACCAAGTTTTCTCCTGCTGGGCCGATTCTAATTATACTTCTTTTACCAGCTCCAGACTCGCGCTCTCTGATTAGCCTTCCTATGTTGTTTGTGCTCACTCCTTTGAAGGCCCTTGCATCGTTAAATTTTATATCATTAGTATTTATTGATAATGAGATAGCTCTTTTATGCTTGCCAGTGATAACCATAGCGTCAAATCCTGCCATTTGCATGGTCAAGGCCATTCTTCCACCTGCATAGCTTTCTCCGAGTTCTTTAGTTAGTGGAGATTTAAACATTGCAACAGTTTTTGTTATAACTGGGAATATGCAAGATAAAGCTCCAATAGCAAATACAATTGGGGATTCAGGATCCAATGGATCTAATTCTGGATGTAGGTTTTCTTCAAGCAATTTTGCCGCTACTCCGACTCCACCCAAATATTTTTTTAGGTCTTCCCTATTCTCAACTCTAATTTTTTCAGTTGTTAAGTCAATATATAGTACTTTTATATAATTTTGGTATAACATATCTATCTATCCCTCCATTTCCAAACATTCGTGAGGGCAAAACTTAACACATACCCCACAATGCTTACAAATAATAGGTTTCTTTGTTTCTTCATCAAAGAATACAGCCTTTGCTATACATGCATCTACGCATCTCTTGCAACCTATGCATTTATCCTTATTCAATAAAACTCCACCACCTTGTCTTGGATCTAATGCGTTGGAAGGGCAAGCTTCGACGCAAGCTATTTCAGATACACACCCAAGACAAACAGTAGAGAAAAATTTACCTTCTATACCACCGGAAGTCTTAATTACAATTGAACTTTTTGTTATTGAATGATTCTTTTGATTAACGGAAGAGCAAACAAGCATACAACTAAAGCATCCTATGCATTTATTCATTCCCTCCGCTTTTAATATTTTACCCATAACATATCTCCTTTTACATTCTTATCATAGGATTCTAACATAAATTAGGCTAATAATCATTATTATTTTGCATTTCACATTAAGAAAAAGGAGATACTTAAAAGCATCTCCTCTGTATATGATGTAATTTATAATTATCTAATAAATATTAATCTTCAAAAATTTCTATTGGAGTTTCTTCCAAACAAGTTGGAGCCTTTAGCTTGTGTGACTCTCTAAGTAATTTTTCCATTTCTTGCATAGTTTCTGGATTTGAAATCAAGTATTGTTTAACATTTTCTCTGCCTTGACCAATTCTAGTTCCATTAAAGCTATACCAAGCGCCAGCTTTTTCAACTAACTTTTCCTCAACTGCACAATCTAGCACATCTCCTTCTCGAGAAATACCATGGCCATACATAATATCAAATTCAGCTTGCTTGAATGGACACGCAACCTTATTCTTTACAACTTTGATTCTGGTACGATTGCCCATTAATTCATCGCCTGATTTAATAGTATCAATTTTCCTTACATCGAATCTCATTGATGCATAAAACTTCAATGCACGTCCACCAGTTGTAACTTCAGGATTTCCAAACATAATTCCTACTTTTTCTCTTAATTGATTAATAAAAATTGCGGATGTGTTTGATTTGCTAATAACCCCTGCTAGTTTCCTTAAGGCTTGTGACATCAATCTAGCTTGAAGACCTATGTGACTATCTCCCATGTCGCCTGCTATTTCAGCTTTTGGAACTAAAGCAGCGACTGAGTCTATAACAACAACATCGATTGCGCCACTTCTAACTAGAACTTCGCAAATTTCTAACGCTTGTTCTCCTGTATCGGGTTGTGATACTAGTAATTCATCAACATCAACACCTAACTTGGCTGCATAGACAGGGTCTAGCGCATGTTCAGCATCGATAAATGCTGCTTTACCACCAAGCTTCTGAGCTTCAGCAATAATATGCAGGGCTACTGTTGTCTTTCCGGATGATTCTGGTCCAAATATTTCAACAATTCTGCCTCTTGGGATTCCACCGATTCCTGTTGCAATATCAAGACTTATGGAGCCTGTTGAAATTGCTTCTATATTTAAACTAGTTTCATCATCTCCTAGCCTCATTATCGAGCCTTTACCAAACTGCTTTTGGATTTGAAGCATAGCTGCTTCCAATGCCTTTGCTTTATCATCTTTATTAATCGCCATATTACACCATCCTTGCACTAATAGAACATATGTTCTTTTCTATTATGATAACCCCATTAAATATAATAGTCAACACTTTTAGCTAGATTATTTATAGACTTTAAATTCATTATCAATAATATCATTGAACTATATATATGTAAATATTTACCATTTAGAAATTATCGACTTTACCAATATCATATTGTTATTAACTTCTTTTCTTTTAATATTTTTAATATCATGTTTAACATTAAGAGAACTGTGTAACCTCTTATCCATTGACGCGCTCCCGATCTAAGTTTAAATTCCTCGCAATGAAGCTCGCCGTCAAATATTAAGGCAATGTAAACCAATCCTATTGGCTTATCTATGCTCCCACCAGTCGGACCTGCAATTCCGGTAACGCTAATACATATTCTGCTACCTGTTTTCTTTTTTAGCCCTAGAACCATCGCCTTAGCAGTCTCGAAACTAACAGCGCCAAATTTTTCGATTATATTTGGGTCAACATTCAACTCCGAAATTTTCGCTTCGTCGCAATAAGCAATAATGCCTCGATTAAATATGGCTGATGCACCTGGAATATCAGTAATTGCTGATGCAAATAGTCCTCCGGTACAAGATTCAGCGGAAGATAAAGATATATTGTTTTCCATAAGTGATTTAACTACAACCGAAACTAATTCTTGGTCATCTTCGCTATATAAATATTCTCCTATTCGGTTTTTTATTTGTTCGCACATACCCTCAACTGAAATCTTCGCTTCTTCCATAGTCTTTTTCTTAGAAGTAACTCTTACCATCACTTCTCCTTCTTTGACATAGGTAGCTATTGTAGGATCTTTTTGTTTTGTAATGAGATCCATTAATTCGTTTTCTAAGCTCGATTCACCGATTCCAAAAAATCTAAGCAATTTCCAGTAGATGACAAATTCGGTTTTAGATTTTAGAAAAACTAATGCTTTATGTTTAAACATATGAATCATTTCCTTAGGAGGCCCTGGAAGGCATACGATAATTTTACCATTCTTTTCAACAATAAATCCTGGGGCTGTTCCTATTTCATTCTCTAAAACAATGGAATTCTTAGGTAGATAAGCTTGCCTAATGTTGTTTTCTGTCATAACTTTATTAATTTTTGTAAAAAACTTTTCAATATGAATTAAAGAGTCCTTGTCAATGATTAACTCTTCTTCCATAATTTCAGAAACTAATTCTCTTGTAATATCGTCCTGAGTTGGGCCTAAACCGCCTGTTATTATTACTATATCCGACTTTTCTAACGCATATAAAAGTATTTCTTTCATTCGATTTAAGTTGTCTCCAACTGTGAAATGATAGAATACATCATGTCCAATAGTATTTAGTTCTTTTGTAAGGTATGAGGTGTTGGTGTTTACAACTTGCCCAAACAATAGCTCAGTACCCGTACTTAATATTGATGAAATCATATTAATTCTCCGGTTTCTATAAAAAATTACTTCATTGAAAAAACTTGCTTGTTTTTAACGATGTATTCGACTCCTGAATATATTGTCATGATTAAGGCCGCC
>CAYRVM010000087.1:0-6790 GCA_964427575.1 uncultured Oscillospiraceae bacterium
GGCAAAGCTTACCTGCCATTTTCTTGTAAGTTTTTTGTAAGAATGCAAAGTTATAATAGTAAATATGAATTAGAAAGGTGGGTGGAGCGACATTGAAAATCGGAATATTTAGCGAGGATTCGGGCTTAAGCAATAAGCTTTTCACGACCCTATCGGATTCTCAATATTTCAAAAGCATTGATGTATACTCAGATCTTACAAAAGGATTTGAGGCAGTAAAGAAAGAAAAGTGTGATATTGCTTTTATTGATGCTAGGGAGAAGGAAGGCCCAGGGGTTGAACTTGCCGCTAGACTTCTTGATGTAGTGCCGACCACCAAGATAGTTTTCATCGCAAATGATGGAAGAAATGCCATGGAGGGCTTTAGGCTAGGAATTTTGGATTATATTGTCCTGCCAATAGGGAAAGATGATATTGAAAGTTTAATAAAGAATTTTAAAAATATACATCGACCTACTATTTGATTAGTAATCGAAGCAAATATATACTTTCATTCAAACTCCAAGTTTGACTTTACCTGCATTGGGTGATAAAGTGAGTCAACGCTCATTGGTGAGGAATTCTAATTGATAGAAGGAGAGATACTAAATGGGAGATAAGAATCCAAAGCAGACTATGAAGAAGAAAAAGGTGGTTGAAAAACCAAAAGCTCAGTCCGCAACTACTGCTGGTGAAACAGCAGGAGTAAAGAAACCTAAGAAATAGTTTTACATTAGAATAAAGAAACGCGATGCTTAAATCAGGCATCGCGTTTTTCACTATCAGATTGACATAAAATAGGCTTAGTAGTTCTCTTCGAAAAGTCGGTGCCACGCGCCTAGCCACGAAGTGGCTAGCCGACAAGATGTGGCAATACTTTCCTCATAGAATTCCTAAGCCTATATATAATTGTGCTTATTCGTACCTCAAGGCTTCGATCGGATCCAGGTTTGCAGCCTTGCTGGCTGGGTAGTAACCGAAGAAGATTCCAATTGCCATCGAGAAAAGTACACTTATTAGAATTACGGAGATTGAGAAGGACGGAGCCGTTCCCAGGAGCGAGGAGCCTATGGCTCCGAGCACCAGACCAAACATTACTCCGATGATCCCGCCGATTACGCAGATTATTACTGCCTCAACTATAAACTGGATTTTGATGTAGGAGCTTCTTGCTCCAAGCGCTTTTCTCGTTCCGATTTCCCTTGTACGCTCGGTTACTGAAACTAGCATTATATTCATAACCCCGATGCCCCCAACGAGCAAGGAGATTGCCGCTATAACTGAAACCCCAACCTGAATCGTATTCAAGAAAGTAGTCATCGTCGAGATGGTACTTTCCATATTGATTGCTGTACCTTCCCATTTTACATTGCTAGCATAAAGCTTTGAAAGATATGCGTCAATATCAGTTGTAAATTTTGTAGTATCTACGTTGATATTAGAGGTTATGGTAAAACTTGGGTAGTTTTTATTTGTGGTATTCTCCTTGGCAACCGTTACAGGTATGTACAAATCAGTTCTTGTGTCCTTGGCTGAAGCTGTTGCAGGCCCAAATGTTGAAGCCTCGTATTTGTATACCCCCACAATGGTGTAAGTATCGATGGAATCAGTTCCATAGACCTTAACCTCTTTACCTAGCGGGTCAACATTCGCTGAGAACATATTGTCGACCAAGACGCTAGAAACAACGGCAACATGCTTATTGCTTTTAACATCCTTATCCGTTAGATAGCGACCGGAGACTAGTTTAATATTGCCAGTTTCCTTATAGCCCTCGTTGGTTCCCGCAACATTTACATTTGCGTATAAATGTCCATCTTGAACCTTTGCCGAGCCCGCGCTATGCGAAAGACCGATTGTCCTGATCCTATCACTGAAGTGTTCCTGCAATGTCAGGATTTGATCAGCTGAAAAAAGATCATTTTCAGTTGGAGTTGCGGCGCCGCTGCCTATAAATGATGGAGGCCCGCCGCCCTCGTTGTCGGTGCCTTTTTCTCGTACATAAATGATGATGTTGCTGGCACCGAAGTCTTCCATCGTGGTTTTGAAGGAAGCTGTCAAGGAGTTCCCAACGGAAACGATTGCAATTACTGAAGAAATTCCTATAATAATTCCCAACATGGTAAGAAGGGAACGCATTTTATTTGCTCTAAGCCCTGCAATGGCAAGAAGTATATTTTCTCTTAAGAACATGAAATATCTTCCCCCTCTACAATGGCTTCTTTCTTGTGTCTGTGCCTGATCAATGAAATTATTTCCCCATCCTTCAATGTGATGGTTCTTTGCGTTTCCGCAGCCAATTCATGGTTATGCGTAATGAGAACGATGGTTTTTCCTTCTTCCTTATTAATCTTATGGAAGAGGTCTATAACCAGATGGCCAGTCTCTGAATCAAGGGCCCCAGTTGGCTCGTCAGCAAGAATTATAGCGGGGTTATTAGCAAGAGCCCTAGCGATTGCCACCCTCTGTTTCTGGCCTCCTGAGAGCTCATTAGGCATATGGTCCATTCTGTCACCAATGCCAACCAACTCTAACAATTCTTTAGCACGGATGATCCTTTTACTTCTTTCCATTCCAGCATAAAGCATCGGAAGCTCGACATTTTTGAGCGCCGTATTCCTTGGAATAAGATTGAACGTTTGGAAAACAAAACCGATCTTTTTATTTCTAATATCAGATAATTCGACATCATTCATTTCATCGATAGAAATTCCATCTAGCACGTATCTTCCGCTAGTCGGCCTATCCAATGCGCCTATGAGATTCATGAGTGTACTCTTCCCAGAGCCTGATGCCCCAACGATTGAAACAAATTCTCCGTTTTTAATCTCTAAGCTTATGTTTTTTAATATATGAAGTTCGTTTGGAGTCCCAATAAAGAAGTTCTTTACTATCTCATCCATACTGATTATGCAATTTCCCATTTATTTCTCCTATTTTGTCGGTGCTACATCGGCCTTCAATTTTATTTTGTCACCTGGCTTGATTGTTCCAGGATTGCTTACAACGAGCAGACCATCAACAACATTATCCCCAGAAATTTCTATATAAAAATCTGTTTCAAGCCCAGTCTTAACAGGAAGTTCTTTGACTATATAGCTTGAGCCTTGCTTTTCAGCAATGTATATTACATTATCTCCAGCGGCATTTTGTGTTATAGCATCAAAAGGCACCGAGTAAATATCTTTCTTTTCAGCAATCGTAATATTTAATCTTGCGTTCATCCCAATCTTTAGATTAGGATCTTTATCATCAATTGAAATCTCAGCATCAAACTGAACATCGCTTGAAGATACGGTCTGGCCATTGGTTCCTTTGCTTGCAGCAGGCGCAATCAAGGTTACTGTCCCCTTAATCACTTTGTCGCCAGTACTATCAGTTTTAATTTCAACCTTCTGACCAACTTTAACTTTTGAAACGTCAAATTCTTTTATCCCAGTAGTGACTTTTAGACTACCGATATTTTCTACCTCAAATAATATGCCGGAAGACATATTGCCAACGATTACATTTACCAAGGTAACGCTACCATTAATTGGTGCCTTGATAATAGAATCATCAAGCTGATCTTGAAGCTTTTGTACTGTTATTGAAGCGCTATTATTGTTGTAGTTCAATTGCGCATTTTTATAATCATTTAGAGATTTGGTTAATTCTACTTGAGATATTTCTCCCATTTCAAAGGATAATTTGTTGCTTTCGTATAAAGTCTTAGCATTATCAAGTGCAATTTTGGCTGAACCAGAACTTGATTGCTCATTATATATTGCTTGCTGTAAGTCAAGAGCAAGATTTGCTGTATCCAAGGTTGCAAGTACATCTCCAGCCTTTACAATATCTCCAACTTCAACAAAAACTTCCTTTGTAGGGTAGTTCAAAGTTGTGTAGACATTCTTTGAGTCACCACTTTCTATAGTCCCCGTTACGCTTACACTTTCGGTGAGCATTGATTTGGCCAAAGTGGTGTATGCAACGTCATTTAAGGCGGCAGCATTCTTACCTCCAGTCAAAGCGGGTATTGCAATAAAAGCAATTACAGCTAAGACTACAATCCCAATAATTATAAATTTCTTGTTTTTAAATTTCTTCATTTATTTTCCTCCGTTATAGCAGATATCATGTCCTATTATATTCTAATACCCCAGTTTCTTTGCCTCGTACTGCAAGTAGGATAGATATAAGCTGTCATGACTATTTGTATTTTTAAGTTCCAGATTTGAAATCTCAGTTTTTAAATTGCTAACTTCGTTGAGTGAAACCATCCCAAGTTTATACCTAGCTTCAGCATACTTTAAATCGATTTTTTTATCAGCTAAATCCCTAACTGCTATTAGATAGCTAGCATAGGATGTTTTCAAAGCAGTATATTGATCCTTAAATCCTTCTTGAGTTGAGGTCTTAGTCTGCGCTAGAAGAATTTCTAAGTCCTTGACACTATATTGATACTTGGATGTATCATAACTCCTCTTTGACGTATTGTTCATACTGGCGAGGTTGTTTACAGCGTCCTTGATACTCACACTATTTTCCATAACCTTGGTTAGATCATCAGAATAAATTAATTTATCAATAACTGAAAAATCAACGGTAGCTATGGGTGAAAGTACAATTGCTGAGCTGGTTGAAAGCCCTAGAGCACTTCCTAATTTTTCAACTAAAATATTTGACTGATCTTCAACTTGGATATTACTTATCCTAGCATCTGAAACTTGATTATTTAAAGTTTTATATTGATTTCTAGAAACGAAGCCTAGCTTTAGGCGTGCTGCCATTATAGTTAATTGTTTTTCGGAAATGGCTAAATTGTTGTCACTAATTTTTGCGTTGTTAGCTGCGGCTATAGTAGCTATATATTGCTGCTGAACAACAGTAACATTGCTCTTAACTTGTTTTTCATAATTAATTTTGGCATTGTCCAAGCTATACTTCAATGTATCCCTAGTAGTTCTTAATGATACAAGCTGGCTTGAGAGCGAAGATGCTGTAGCCCAATCTGTTGAATCAGCTAAGGGAATAGCATTGTATTGAGTTTCAAGTGTATCAATACTTTTTAATGATTGTCTATAATCATAGTCAGCCTTGTCTAAAGCATTCTTTGCCATTGTCATAGTGCCACTATTTTTAAGCATTAGAGTTTCTATGTCACCAAATGCAATCTTCTGTACGCTCGTCGCTGCCTGTGTAGTTTGCGATTCTACAGCAAAAGAAACTGCAAAGCTTGATGCTATCAGTAAAATTGCAAGAGTTATAATTAATATTTTTTTCATGGTTTAAACCTCCAAATATTTCGAGCTATCTAAAAATATAATATTACTTCGATAAAGAATATTTCGGTTTCGAAGTATATTATATACTCAATATACTACTTTCAAAAATTATGTCAACAGGTATTTATATTGGGGTTATAGGTATTTAACGAAAAGTCGGATCGACGTGCCTATAAAACCTTTAATCGACAGAATATTGATACCCAGAATAAAACTAAACAACCCAAATGTGTGAACTTTGTATATTGAAATTTATAATGGAGAAGGTCATTGGTGCTTGTAAGAAAAGCGTTGCGACATATTCCTCTGTGTCGAAGGCACGTCGCTCCGACTTTTCGTCAAGCACCAATGACCTTAAAAATCTGCTATGAAGAAATGTAATTCTCTATAATAGCCTTTTCAAGTATATCAAGGCCAGTCGACAGTTCAGTCATACTTATAGTCAAGGCAGGGATGATTCTAATTACATTTTCACCAGCACCGATTAGGAGCAGTTTGTTTTCAAAGCACTTTTGGATTATTGGTTTTGCAATTTCGTAAAATTCGATTCCGAGTAAAAGACCCATGCCGCGAATTTCTTTGATGCAAGAAACGTTATTCTTAAGTTTTTCCAATCTTTCGATAACAAACTTATTTTTAAGCTGAACATCAGCTAGAAATTTTTTTTCGGATACTTTGGATAAAACTGAGATTGCGACGCCGCAGGCTAGCGGGTTGCCGCCAAAAGTGCTGCCGTGGTCTCCTGGCTGGAAGACATCACAAGCTTTTGGCCCAGTTACGATAGCCCCGATGGGGAAGCCCGAACCAAGGCCTTTTGCCAAGGTCAAGACGTCAGGTTTAATATTATATTGTTCGTATGCAAAGAGGCTGCCGGTTCTCCCGATTCCGCACTGTACTTCGTCGAAGATGAGGAGGGAATCGTACTTGTCGCACAATGATCGAGCTTCGTTTAGGAATTCTTGATTGGCTGGGGTTACACCACCTTCTCCTTGGATAGGTTCGATGAATAAACCACAGACATTTTCATTCATTTTCTCTTTCAAAGAAGCAAGGTCGTTGAAGACGACTTCATCGGTCATAGGGAAGAGAGGTCTGAATGGAGCCTGATATTTTTCCTGCCCAGTGATGGAAAGTGATCCAAGACTTCTTCCATGAAAGGAATTGTTCATATATAGGATCACGTTTTTATTGTTATTGCCCTTGTTCTTGCCATAAAGTCTGGCAAGCTTCAAAGCACCTTCATTTGCTTCAGTTCCACTATTAGCAAAAAAAACCTTTTCCAAGCCAGAAGCCTGGGCCAGCATTTTGCTCAGAACAAATTGGTTTTCATTCCAATAGAGATTGGAAATATGCATTAGCTTTTGGCTTTCTCTTGCAATTGCTTCCACAACAATTTGATTAAACTTAATCGCAGGAAACCCGCGATTTGATCATTGGCAGTGATGAAAGAGAGAAAGTGTTCCTCGGAGGATCCAGTTACATAGACCAGGTCATCCAACTGTAAATTAGAGGAATCAACTTCTGTTCCTCGTACTTCTCGACAG
>CAYRVM010000088.1:0-6615 GCA_964427575.1 uncultured Oscillospiraceae bacterium
ACAGTTAATGACAATGACTTTGGTAATAGTTTTGGTCATTTCAACCCTTCTTTCAGGTTGTAGTTCTGGTCAAAACGCTGCTCCGGCAGAAATGCAAGTTGCTTTTGCAGCAAGATATGAAACTCCCGTAACTACTTGGGATCCTTCCATAGTTTATGATACGGGCAATCAAGTAATGCATAATTTCTATGAAATGCTTTTAAAGTATGACGCCACTTCAGATACTCTTATTCCTGTTCTTGCAACAGAGTATTCTAAGAGTGAAGATGGACTAGTTTGGACATTCAAGCTTAGAGAGGGTGTTAAATTCCATGATGGAACTGATTTTAATGCCGAAGCAGTTAAGTTCTCAATTGATAGAACTGTTGCCGGCCAAATGGGTTCCGCATATATTTGGGCTCCATTGAAAGAAATTAAGGTTGTAGATGACTATACTGTTGAATTTTACCTAAATTCACCTGTTGCTCTAGATTTTATTGTATCAGCTGCAAACGCTGCTTTTATAATGTCTCCAACAGCTGTAAAGGCTGCTGGTGCTGATTTCAATGCGCAAACTGATTGGTTCTCTCAAGGATTTGAAGCTGGAACAGGCCCATATATGCTTCAAAGTCAAGTTCCCGGAGATGAAGTAATTGCAACAAAATTCGAAGATTATTGGGCTGGCTGGGAAGGAAATCACTTTGATAAAGTAGTTTTCAAACTGATATCGGAAGATGCTTCAAGAAGGCAAATGCTTGAAAGCGGAGAAGCTGATGTTGTAACTTCTTTAATGGTTGAAGATATTGAAGCATTGAAGAATAATCCAGATGTACAAATAGTTGTAAGTGAAGGTATTTCAAATATGGTTGCTTATCTAAATACTGAAAAAGCACCATTAAACAATGTTAAAGTACGACAAGCAATTGCATATGCATTCCCTTATGAAGATATTGTAAATTTCATTAAAAAAGGTTATGCAAGTGTAGCAACAGGTATAATTCCAAAGAATATGTGGGGATCTATGGAAACAAGTCCATATACCTATGATTTAGAAAAAGCTAAAGCGCTACTTGCTGAAGCAGGATATCCTGATGGAGGCTTTACTCTAACTTATACATATGGAGCTGGAAGAGAAGATAGAAAGAAAACCGCAGAACTTTTCAAAGGAGAACTAGCCAAAATTGGAATAACTTTAGATATTCAAGCAATGCCATGGGATAGCCAATGGGCAATGGCTCACAATACTGACCCTAACCAAAGACAAGATATCTTTTCAACTAAATACTGGTCTGATATAATCAGCCCATATGATCAATACTTCACACTGGTAAAAAGCGAAGAAACAATTAACTGGAACATAGCATATTATAAAAACCCAACAGTAGACAAACTTATTATTGATGCAGGTATAGCTGCTGCTAAGAACAGAGAAAGTTCCCTTCCAATATTTAAGCAGATTGGAGAAATAGTTGCTAATGACTGTATAATCATTCCTGAAGGAGATCAAAAATCAGTTATGATTCTTAGTAAGTCTTTCCAGGGCTTTGTTCCAAACTCAGCCTATATAGACACTGTATTCTTCTATGATTGCTACCGTGACACTTCAAAATAGTATTGTTTTGAGAACGGATATATAATAAACCATATAAATCCTATGATTAAAAACATTGAGTTCGAATAGCTGTGTCTTAAAAAGACCAGCTCTTCGGCACTTGATGTATAAGGAGAGATCAAATTGAGAAAGTATATTATAAAGCGAATTTTTCTTAGCATAATTGTATTATTCATTGTAATTTTAATTACTTTCGTAATTACTAGAGCGATTCCAGGTGATCCTGCGGCAAAGTGGGCTGGTCCTAGAGCTTCTGTAGAGCAAATTGAAGCCGCTAGGCTTGAACTTGGCCTTGATAAACCTTATGTTGTTCAGTTTATAACCTATACCAACAATCTGCTTCACGGAAATCTCGGATACTCTTACATAACTCATAGGCCTGTTGCCGACGAGTTGAAGGAAGCAATACCCGCCACCATGGAACTTATAATTCTTTCAACTATAATATCTGTAATTGTTGGGGTTGGCCTTGGTTTGTATTCCGCAAAGTATAAAGACAAACTCCTCGACCACGGCGTAAGATTCTTTGCAATCGGCTCAGTCTCTTTGCCTTCATTCTGGCTTGCATTAGCTTTGCAACTTATTTTTTATGGTGTCCTCGGAATTCTTCCTTTGGGAGGTCGAGTTCCCGTTCGGGCTAAGCGTAACGACCGATATCTCAATCATGTATGAGCTTCCTGATATTACAGGGTTGTTGCTCCTTGATTCAATATTGACCGGAAACTGGATTATTTTCAAAGATGCGCTTTGGCACATTATTCTTCCTGTTATAACTCTATCAACAAATGTAGGAGTAGTAGCAAGGATGACAAGGTCTGCATTGTTAGAAATATTAAATGAGGATTATATTGTCGCAGAAAGATCCTACGGCATTAAAGAACGATATATTTTATGGGTTTATGCCCTAAAGAATTCCCTTGGCCCTACAGCTACTGTAGTAACTTTGACTATTGGATACACCATTGTAAACACCTTCCTTGTGGAATCAATCTTCAGCTGGCCAGGCATTGGTAAATATGTATCTAACGCCGTTATGTCCTTTGACTACCCAGCAATTATTGGTGTTACTATCTTTTCAGCTGTTGTCTACTTAATATTAAATCTCGTAGCAGATATAATTATTTCTCTTGACCCTAGGGTTAGAATATAAGGAGGTGGGTACATGAAAAATTCAATAAGACAACTAATATTTGTTGCAAAACCAAAGCTTAAAGAAGCTAGAATGTCCCTATATCTTCTTAATAGAAATGCACTAACGAGGGCTTCCCTAGTTGTAATGATAATTCTTCTTATTCTATCCATTATTTCTCCATATATTATTCCTTACCCTTTAGATATCTGGGTTAATACTGACCCTGCCAACAGTCTTCAAGCCCCATCATGGAGCCATATATTTGGAACAGATGAACTTGGCCGAGATCTTTTTAGTAGAATACTTTATGGAGTAAAAATTTCAATCTCAACCGCTATAATTGCTGTTGGTTTTGCAGTTGTTATCGGGTCTGTCTTAGGAGCAATCGCTGGAACTATAGGTGGATGGGTTGATGAAGTCATAATGAGAATCTGCGATGCGTTTTTAAGTTTTCCTCCTTTGCTTCTTGCTATAGCAACATCAGCGATGCTTGGACCTTCATTGGAAAACGCTCAGTTATCCATAATAATATCGTGGTGGCCTTGGTATACAAGACTTCTTAGAGGACAGGCTATTTCTGTCAAAGAAAAGCCATTTGTAAAAGCTGCTGAGGCAATAGGAACAAAGAAACTCCGAATTATGTTTAGTCATATTGTCCCTAATTGTATTTCTCCAATAATAATTCAAGCCTCTATGGATATGGGTTCAGTTATTTTAACCATAGCCTCACTCAGTTTCCTAGGTCTAGGCGCCCAACCACCAACTCCTGAATGGGGATTGATGGTTGCCACTGGTAAGAGTTATTTTATGAATGCATGGTGGTATGGTATTTTCCCAGGATTAGCAATATTTATTGCTGTTCTGACATTTAATCTTCTTGGCGATGGTCTTAGAGAAATACTAGATCCTAAGACAAGAAAGAACTAGGAGTGCGGGCATTATGAGTAAATATTTAGAAATTAAGAATTTAAAAATCAACTATAAAACATATGAAGGCTCAAGGCCTGTTTTAAATATTGATTATATAGGCATTGAGAAAGGTGAAACTTTTGGATTGGTTGGTGAAAGTGGGTCTGGTAAAACTGTCCTAGCTCTAGCTATTCAGAAGCTTTTAAGTATGCCTCCAGGCGAAATCATAAGTGGTGAAATACTAATTGATGGAGAAGATATTCTCAAAAAAAACGAAAAAGAAATGTCCCATATCAGAGGCAGCAAAGTTTCGATGATATTTCAGGATCCAATGTCTGCTTTAAACCCTGTTTTTACCGTTGGTATGCAAATGGAAAAAATAGTGAAAGAAAAGCATAAATTAAAGAAAAAGGCTGCTGAAGAAAAGGTCCTGGAAATGATACGTACTGTCAAACTTCCAGATCCAGAGAAAATGATAAAAAAATACCCCCATGAATTAAGCGGAGGCCAAAGACAGAGAATTATTATTGGTATGGCGCTCCTATGTGGGGCTGAGTTTATTATTGCCGATGAGCCTACGCGTAATCTAGATGTTACTATACAAGCTGGCATACTTAAATTAATTAACGAGTTACAAAAGAAATTTAATATAACAGTGCTATATATTGCAAATAATTTAGGCCTTGTTTCTACAATATGCCACGAGGTAGCTATCCTAAAGGATGGGGCAATCGTTGAAAGAGGAAATGCTAAGGAGATTTTGGTAAATCCACAAAGTAATTATACAAAGTTATTGATTGATTCTATAACTCCTTCTAGGAGTACTGAAAGCAGAGTAAGTCTGCACAATGCAGATGATATATTGAATGTGGAACAATTAGTCAAATATTTTCCGATTAAAAATGAGTTTAGATCAAAAAAAGGAATTTTTGTAAAAGCTGTTGATAATGTAAGTTTCTCTATCAAAAAAGGCGAGGTGCTTGGTATCGTTGGCGAATCAGGCTGCGGGAAATCAACTCTTGTAAATACCATCCTTTTTCTTCATCCTCCTACATCTGGAAAAGTAATATTTGACGGAAAAGATGTTTTTGAATTGGGTCGAGGGGCTTTAAGAAGCGCGCGTAAAGATGTACAGATAGTTTTTCAAGATCCCTTTTGGTCTCTTAACCCTAGATGGCTTGTCAAAGATATTATTGGAGAGCCATTGGTTGTCCACAAGAAACTATCTTCTATAGAATATGTTGAGAATGTTCAATCCTTAATGAGTATGGTTGGGTTAAACCCAGACGATGTCTATAAATATCCTCATGAATTCAGCGGCGGAGAGCGCCAAAGAATAGCAATCGCGAGAGCGCTGTCGGTTAGGCCAAAACTTGTTGTCTTGGATGAACCTACTTCGGCTATTGATGTAGTTTCACAGACACAAGTTCTTAATCTTCTTGAAGACCTTAAAGAAAAGATGCAATTAACATATATTATAATTTCTCATGATCTTGGTGTTGTAAACTATATGGCCGACAAGATTATCGTTATGTACCTTGGAAAAATTGTTGAATTTGGAAATTCTGAAACTATTTTCCATCAACCAAAACATCCTTACACGGTAGCACTCTTCAATGCAATACCGAACTTGAAAACAAAAAATGTTGAGGATTTAGCTTCTATCTCTGGAGAAGTGCCTAGCGCAATAAACCCACCTCCTGGTTGCCGATTTCATCCAAGATGTGAAAGATGTATGGATATTTGTAAAACTTTAGAACCTGAAGCCAAAGAGGTAGATAATAGATTAGTTGCATGCCATCTATTCTAAATTGGAGTGAATATAAATGAAAGTATCAGAAAAGTTTAAAAAAATGGAGACATCCTCCGTTAGAAAATTATCTGCATATAGTGATGAGGCAAAGAAAAAAGGTTATAAGGTATATCACCTTAACATTGGCCAGCCTGATCTTCCTACTCCTCCTGCTTATTTTGAATATATTAAGAATTTTAACGATCCTTCAACTGAATATATGCCTTCATTGGGTAATCCCAATCTAATACGAAGTATTCAAACATACTATAAAAATCTAGGCATAAATTACTCAAAAAACCAGATTGCAGTTACTTGTGGTGGCACTGAAGCCATCTTGTTTGCGCTTTTCGCAATAATCAATGATGGAGATGAAGTCCTTGTCCCAGAACCATTTTATTCAAATTATTCAACTTTTTTCACTATTTCTGGAGCTATTTGTGTCCCAATTACTACATATGCTGAAAATGGATTCCATTTTACCAAAGAAGATATACTTTCTCGAATCACTCCAAATACAAAGGCAATCCTAGTGTCCAATCCGGGCAACCCAACTGGAATGGTAATGAGATTTGATGAAGTAAAAATGGTTGCAGAAATTGCCATTTCCCATAAATTATTTATTATTGCTGATGAGGTATATAGGGAATTTGTCTTCGATAACAATCCAATCACTAGCTTTGGCTTTGTTCCAGACATTGACGACCAATTAATTATTATTGACAGCGTTTCAAAACGATTCAATGCCTGTGGGGCAAGAATCGGTTGCCTACTAACTAAGAATAAAGAAGTTTTTTCAATAATTACCAAACTATGCCAAGGGAGACTATCGACCTCTACTATAGAACAAGTAGGGGCTGTTGGTCTTTATGCTTCAAACCCTCAAGTAATAATTGATTCTAGGGATGAGTATCAAAGAAGAAGGGATGTTGTCTACAATATTCTTTCACAAATCCCAGGAGTTGTTTGCCAGAAACCCGAAGGAGCTTTTTACCTTATTGTAAAACTACCGGTGGAAGATGTAGATGCTTTTCTGACTTGGCTATTAACTGATTTTAATATCAATGGTGAAACAGTAATGGCAGCTCCTGCCGAAGGGTTTTATGAAACAAAAGGTCTCGGAAGGAATGAAATAAGAATAGCATATGTTCTTAAAGAGGAAGAGCTTACAAAAGCTATGAATATACTTTC
>CAYRVM010000089.1:0-310 GCA_964427575.1 uncultured Oscillospiraceae bacterium
TTAGTAGTTTCTGGTTCAATTTTGTTAGTTGATAACGGTATAAAAATTGCTCAAATTTTCGATGTTCCAGCTATTCTAATTGCTATAATTTTTACTTCCATAGGAACTTCTCTCCCTGAAATTGTTACTACAATTAGTTCAATCCGCAAAGGTGTATCTAGCTTGGGAGTTTGGAATATCATAGGAGCAAATACTCTTAATATTGTACAGGTTATTGGGCTTTCTTCCTTAATAAGACCAATTGATCTTGCGCATGATAAAAGTATGGTTTACTTCGAAATTCCAGCAGTTTTAATTATGGTAACTTTAG
>CAYRVM010000089.1:320-6611 GCA_964427575.1 uncultured Oscillospiraceae bacterium
TCAATTTCTTTACAAATGGCAAACAAAAATTGGATGATTTATTTGCAATTACCTGCAGTTTTATTCATGGTTACTTTGGCCATTCTTTTTGGCGCATTCAATAAATCGCAATTTAAAAGGTGGCAAGGATTTATTATCCTCGCCACCTATATTGTTTTCTTGACCTTCAACCTACTCAGGGAGAAAACTCCATTCCTAGGCCCTATCTTTTTTTAAAATCCGTTTTTCTTTTCAACTACTGAAATTACATTGTCTAATCTGTCTACTATCTTGTCGATTTCTTCCTTTGTTATTACAAACGCAGGAGAAATCATCAATGTGTCGCCTGACTGTCCTTTATTGCAACCAGCACTTGATTCGATAATCATGTTTTGGTTTAATGCTTCTTCATTCATTTGACCAGAATATTTTACGGATGCTGGGAAGCATTCTTTTGTTTCCTTGTTCTTAACAAGTTCAATCCCAATCATCAATCCTCTTCCACGAACGTCTCCAACTGTTGGGTGCTTATAAAGAGTTTCTAGTTTTTCTCTTAAATAATCTCCCATTTTTCTAGATTGTTCAACAAGATCATGTTCTTCCAAATATTCGAATGCGCTTAGGCAAACTGCTGCGCCAAGTGGATTTCCTGACCATGAATATCCAGGTGGGAAAGATCCATTGTTGTCATACATGGACTTGTACATTTTTTCACTAACTCCAACTGCTCCTAGTGGGAAGTATCCTCCACTGATTGCCTTACCCATGGTTACCATGTCTGGTTTAATTCCATAATGCATATATGCGAAGTTTGAACCTGTACGGCCAACTCCTGTCATTACTTCATCCATGATTAAAAGTACATCATATTTGTCGCAGATTTCTCTGATTCTCTTGAAATATCCTGGTGCTGGTTCTGCTGCGCAAAGTGACATCCCTGAAATAGGTTCAGCAATAAATGCTGCAACTGTTTCTGGACCTTGGCACATGATTTCAGTTTCTAATGCGTTTGCACATTCAAGGTTACAAGTCTTAGGTTCTCTTCCAAACCAACATCTATAACAATAAGCAGGTGCAATCTTACCAAATTCTACAAGGTAAGGTTCGTATCCGCTTTTCCTCTTAGTGAAACCAGTAATAGCTAGTACGCCATTGCTGCTTCCATGATAACTCTGCCATCTTGAAAGGATTTTATATTTTGAAGCAGTGCCCTTAAATATGTGATATTTTCTAGCTAATTTGATCGCTATTTCATTTGCTTCTGATCCCCCTGCAACTTGAAATATTTGATTCATATCGTTATCTGAAAACTCGCATATTTTCTTGCATGATTCTTCTAAAACTGGAGTAACGCAGTCATCTCTGTGAGCAAAAGCTAGTTTTTCAGCCTGAACTCTCATAGCTTCTGGAATACTCTTGATTCCGTGACCTAAACTTACAAGCACAGGTCCGCTAGCTGCATCAATTATTTCTGTCCCGTCTTCTGTGTACATGTAAATTCTGTTTCCGTGAGTTATTCTTGGATATTCTCTTTTGAAATCCATACTCAAAACATTGTTTGGTGTTTTCATAATTGTAATCCCCTCTTTACATAATATTTTAAATCACTCTAATTAATTACTAAGCTCTTTCAAACATTGCTGCAGAACCTTCTCCGCCGCCAACGCACATAGTTACAATCGCATACTTTTTCTTCGCATTTTTCATAGCGTAAGCAGCTTTAACTGTAAGTAATGTTCCGGTTGCGCCAAGAGGATGTCCTAGTGCAATAGCTCCTCCGTTAGGATTAACTCTATTCATGTCTAAACCAAGTTCTTCGCAACAAGCTATAGCTTGAGAAGCGAAGGCTTCATTGATTTCTATCATTTCAACTTCATCTAGTGAAACCCCAGTCTTCTTTAAAAGCTTTTGTACTGCGCCAATAGGGCCAAGTCCCATCAATGATGGTTCAAGTCCAACAGAAGCAAATCCTTTAACCTTTAATAAGATTGGCAATCCTAATTCGTCTGCTTTTTCCTTGCTCATAATAACTACCGCTGCAGCCCCATCATTCATTGGGCAACTGTTTCCAGCAGTAACAAGACCATCTTTTTTGAAGATAGCTTTTAATCCAGCAAGTTGCTCTAAATTAGTATCTGCTCTTGGGCTTTCGTCTTGAGAAAGAATTACTTCTTTTCCTTTAACTTTAGTCACAATATTCACCATTTGCTCATCAAACACACCCGCTTCAACAGCTTTCACTGCTCTTTGATGGCTAGTGTATGCAAAATTATCCATAGCTTCTCTGCTAACTGGATGAACACTCAATATGTTTTCAGCAGTTTCTCCCATAGCTGGATCCCCAACAGATGGAGGTGACATCATTACCATGCTGAATGTCATAGGTTCATAAGCATAGGCTCTCTTTGATTTCTTTAAAAAATATGGGTTGTTGGTCATGCTTTCTGCCCCACCAGCCACAAATACATCGCCATTTCCACTTTGAATCATTGCTGCGGCCATGCAAATTGTTTCTAGACCTGAAGCGCACTGTCTATCAAATTGAATTCCTGGAACTGAAATAGGTAAACCCGCTTCTAACGCGCCTATTCTACCTAAGTTACCTGGCATTCCTTCTGCATTTCCAAAATATACTTCATCAATAATGCTTGGGTCGATTCCTGCTCTTTTAACTGCTTCTTTAATTACAATTCCAGCAAGTTCATAGCCTTGGAATCCAGCAAGCATTCCGCCATATTTACCAATTGGCGTTCTAACTGCTGATACGATTACTGCTTCTCTCATAATTTACCCCTCTTTTCTTATTCGTAAGAAATAACTCTTACAGGTTCTTGAACAATTAATTTTGCTTCAGTTTTAGCAATTACTTCTTCAACTGTTGTAGTATCAAAAATTTCTTTTAGTACTAATCCCCTTGGTTCAACACTGATAACGGCTAAATCCGTAATTATTAAAGAAACGCATTTAGATGCAGTCAAAGGCAATTCGCACTTTACTCTGATCTTTGGATTTCCTTTTTTATCTGTATGAGTCATAATTGCTATTACTTTTCTTGCTTTCTTTGCAAGGTCCATAGCTCCGCCCATTCCTGGTGCAATTGCTCCTGGAACGATCCAGTTTGCAAGATCTCCATTTTCAGCAACTTCTAAAGCGCCTAATACTGATAGGTCTAGCTTTCCACCTCTGATTATTGCAAAAGAAGTAGCACTATCGAAATATGAACCTCCAGGTACTATCGTAATTGGAACGCAACCTGGGTCAACTAGGTCTGGGTCTTCTTTGCCTTTTTCAGCTGCAGGTCCGGATCCTAAGACACCATTTTCTGCATGAAAAAATACCTTCTTTTCAGCTGGAATATATTGTACTGACAACTGAGGTATACCAAAACCAAGATTTACAATATCTCCGTTTTTGATTTCTTCAGCTGCTCTTTTCGCCATTTTATCTCTTACTGCCATCCCCATTTCCAAGTACCTCCTCCATGAACAATAATATCTACGAATACTCCTGGTGTTACTACATCTTCAGGGTCAATATCCCCAATATTCACGATTTCTTCTGCGTCAACTATTGTTATATCTGCGGCCATTGCCATTAATGGATTTAGGCCTCTTGCTGTCTTGCTATAGGTTAGATTTCCAAAAGTATCAGCTTTTTTAGCAAATATAATTGCTATGTCAGCCCTTAATGCTTTTTCTACTAAATAAGTAGCGCCATCCACTTCAACCTTTTGTTTTCCTTCTTCTACAAGTGTTCCTAGTCCAATGTCAGTCAATATTCCCCCAAGACCGGCACCTCCAGCTCTAATTCTCTCAGCCAATGTCCCCTGAGGACTGAATTCAACTTCTAATTCTCCGGCATTCATTAATTGACCAGTAGTAGGTGTCGCTCCTATATGACTGGTAATAAGTTTTTTAACTTGACCATTTTGGATAATATGGTCAGGTCCAACGTCTGGATCCCCTGCGTCAATTGAAATAAGTGTCAAATTCTTGACATTTTTCTTGATTATTTCATTGATTAACGTGTAAGATGATCCAACTCCACCAAATCCTGCAATCATTATGGTCATGCCATCTTTAATTAATTCCATGGCTTCATTTACAGTCTTGATTTTTCCGAATTGATTTTCTTTCATTCCCGCACCCTCCTTTTAATATTTGTTATATGTTATTTACACAACAAAAATCCCATTTTCTTGGGATATAGGCAAAATCTCTAAGATTGCCTATCTTTATTCATTATGTATTAACCCTCTAATAGTGTCAAGTTCTACTTGGCTCTCTTCGTCTTAAGACACTTTTGTGCATCCTTCTCGCAAACTTTTTCACTCAGAAACTGGCATAATTTTTCAGTTGGATTCTCCTTTTTGAAATCTGCTATGCTTCTTTTTAAATTTTGCAGTCTTTCTGGACTCTTATTAAGGTAATATAAAGCTTCATCTAAAGGGAACGTCTTTGTAACAAATAATCCCAGCCCATTGTTTAAGAAGAACTCTGCATTTCTTTCTTCGTGTCCAGGTATTGGATTAACCATTATCATTGGAAGCTCCTTAGCCAAGGCTTCTGATGTTGTTATTCCACCTGGTTTAGATATTATGCAGTCTGCGGCCTCCATCATTATATCGACATTGTTTACATAACCATAAAGATCAAATCTCTTATTCTTTGGAAGACTTTTTATTTTTCTATATTGTCTTTTATTGTTTCCACATACAACGATGGCTTGGAAATCAAATGGTAGATTATCCATATCTTCAATATTTTTGTCGATCTTGCCATAGCCCATGCTCCCACTCATTAAAAGTATAGTAAGCTTATCAGGGTCAAGGCCAAGTGCTTTTCTAGCTTCCTCTTTCGAAGTTCTATTATTAAACTGCTCTTTGATGGGTATGCCAAAAGGAAGATGCTTCTTTATATCAATGCCTTTGACATCTAATTGATATTCGAGCAACTCACTAGGTGTTACAAGGTAATCTAAAAGCCTAGTTTCTTCCCAGAAGGGATGGATGGTAAAGTCAGTTATTATACCTACTGTTATCGCGCTCAGTTTCTTTTTTTCTAATAGGATATTAATCATAGTTGCTGCAAATATATGAGTTGAAATTATAACGTCTGGCTTTTCTTCCTCAATACATTTTCGGAGTTCCCGTGCTAAAATTGAGTTAGTTACTTTCGGCATTGAGTATTTAGACATGACCCAGGTTTTCTTTACTGAAATACCATAAGCTAACGAGGAAAACCTCTTTGTGTAAGTTGCTAATGTATAGGCTCTTGAGACCATTGTCTGAAGCCTAGGTTCAATATATCCGTATGCATCGACAATCTTGCATTCGATGCCCATCTTTACAAATTGTTTTTCAATAGCTTCCGCTGTGGAATGATGCCCTTGGCCCGTGGAAATACTAAGTATAAGTACTTTCATGTTTACCCCTCGTAATCAACTTCTACAAAATAGTTATTAAAAACATTACCTAGTTTGTATTTTACCATATTTAGGGCATTGATTCATATCAATATTTAAAGAATTTTTTGGCAGGAGTTTTCTGAAGTGCCGCCATAACTAGCATTGCAATAAAGAAACCTATTATAAATTGAATCATATTCCAAGGTATACTAAAGGCTGAGATAGCAAAGTTGCCATACATTATACCGCCTGCAATGTAATAGCCAAACACCATAAATAGTCCTGATAGCGTCATTGCTACGATTTGATAGCCTTTAATAATTAATATGTCTCTCTTCCGGAAATATATTGAAATTATTATTAAAAATACTGGGATCAGCAAGGCAAACAGCATTAATTGCGATTGCACCTTGTTAACAAATTCTCCTAGTGAAGTAAGGTTGTTGATATCCTCGGTGTATAATTGCTCTGGATTGCTCCCAAGGTTTACTGAAATTACAGATGTAACTATAAAATTGAAGGCTGCCCAAATGCCTGCTGTAATCAAGCTTATTATGATAAGATTCTTTTTATTGTTTATTGATTTTTCTATAGCTAGGCCCATGAGCAAGGCCATAGTCCCCTTAATGCAAAGCGTCCATGGTGCCCAATTTGCGTAGCCTACGAAGATGTCAGCCAGTGCAGATCCGACGCCTGCCGCGATAGCTCCATATCTATATCCCAAAATGAAGACCGCCAAAAAGATCATGCTGTCTCCAAGATGAATGTATCCATTGGTGAAAGGAACCGGTATAACGAATATCATGGTAGCAATCGTGACTAGTGCCATCATAAGCCCCGTCATAATTATATCTTTTGTATTGATTCCCTTGCCTGTGTTTTCCATTTCTATTACCCTCAGCTTCC
>CAYRVM010000090.1:0-4437 GCA_964427575.1 uncultured Oscillospiraceae bacterium
CAAAGATTAATCCAATTGTTCCAGTAAAAATTTCGTTCGATTGAACATTGAGTAAATCTCCTTCAATAGTTTTTGCGACTTTTATTCCTCTTCGCCTAATATACGGTGCAAGTATAAAAAATATAATTCCGAATAGTCCTGAGCAAAGAATTCCTGCAATAAATGTTTGAGTTTCTGTTAAAGAGATACTCGTGTTCAATGCTGAACCCTTTAATAAAAAATTTAAAAATAAAAAAACACCATAACCAAAGGCAAGACCAGCAAATGTAAGTATGATTCTTAATAATTTCTTTAACATATCATCACCTCCCTTCACGTTTAATAGTAAAAGCAGTATTTGTTAACGAATTCATTTATCCAAATACTGCTGAAATTATCATATCATTTGCTTCTTGTTGCTCTATTTTCATAACCAAAAGAATCTCACTAATCAAAATTTGTTTTGCATTAGAGAGCATTTTTCTTTCACCTGTTGAAAGCCTTTTTTCCTTGTCAGTTATCATTAGATTTCTAACAACTTCAGCCACCTCAAGAACATGGCCCGTTTTAAGCTTTTCCATATTTTCTCTGTATCTTCTGTTCCAGTTGTCTGACATTTCTGTAGGATCTTGGGCTAATAGGTCCCATACCGGTGAAAGTTCAACTTCACTGATAATGCCTCTAACTCCAATTTCATTTGTGCTATCTACAGGAATCAATATTCTCATGTCGCCGAAAGGAATCTTAAGAACGAAGTAGTGCTTAAGTTCTCCAAGGATTTTCTTTTCTTCAATATCCTCGATTATTCCTGCCCCATGCATTGGATAGACAACTTCGTCTCCTATTTTAAAATTCATTAGAATCCCCCCATATGATAGTGATTATAGCCTATATTCAAGTCTTATGTCAAGAAAACAATTTTTTAGTTTATCACAATGAAAATAAAGTATAAAAAAAAATGGCTCCATTGATAAATGTTTTTTTTTATGGTAATATACTGTCTTAGAAGTTCAAATTTCAATTAATAATGTGTTTTTTCAAGGAGGAAGTCATGTCAATTCATTTAAAGGGTGCTTGTCTTATAGGACAATCTGGAGGCCCAACCTCAGTTATCAGTGCAAGTGCTTTAGGCTGCATCGAGGCAGCAATGGCAAATGATCAAATTACTAATGTTTATGGGGCAGCTCATGGAATAAAGGGAATTTTGCAGGATCAATTATTTGATTTAAGCTATGAAGATAAAGAAGAGCTAAAGTTAATGAAATATACACCTTCATCTGTTTTAGGTTCATGCAGATACAAGCTAAAAGACTTTATAGTTGATGATTCAGACTACAAGATAATCTTAGATATTTTTAAAAAATATGATATTAGATATTTCTTTTATAACGGCGGCAATGATTCAATGGATACAGCAAGTAAGATTAGCGCTTATTTAGCTCTCATGAATTATGATTGTAGGGTTATTGGAATACCAAAGACTATCGATAATGATCTGGCTTTGACAGACCATTGCCCAGGCTACGGAAGTGCGGCTAAATTCATTGCAACAAGCTGCATGGAAATATACCGCGATGCGAAGGTTTATGATGGTGGTTCGATAACTATATTGGAAATAATGGGGAGAAATGCTGGTTGGCTGACCGCAGCATCCGCTCTTGCTACTTGCAAGGGTTGTGGCCCGGATCTTATATACCTTCCAGAAATTCCTTTTGATTTAGCAGACTTTATTGCCAAGGTTAGTGAATTGTACGAAAAGAATGGCGATGTTATGGTAGCTGTTTCGGAAGGTATTATGGACAAAAACGGGACATATATGTCATCCTATTTCAACGATACTTCAAAGGAAAAAGATGCCTTTGGTCATGCGCAGATGGGTGGACTGGCAGCTAGCCTTGCTCACTTCGTTGGAACTAAACTCGATGCAAAAGTAAGAGGAATCGAGTTTGGAATTATTCAAAGATGTGCGGCGCACTTAGCTTCTGGCGCCGATATTGATGAGGCCTACATGGCGGGTAAGAAAGCTTTTGAAATAGCATTTGATGGAATGACTGATAAAATGGTAGCTTTCAAACGAGCGCCAGGCCCTAAATACGTTTGTGAAATAGAAATTGTTGATTTAATCGACGTAGCAAATGTAGAAAAGAAAATTCCGAGAAGCTGGGTCAATGCAGAAGGTACTGGAATGAATCAAGAATTTATAGATTATGCTCTTCCATTAATACAGGGAGAAACTATGCTACCAAAGGTGGATGGTCTTCCAAGATTTGCAACTTTGAAAAAGGTATTGGCAAAGTAGGATTTTAAATATCGTTTGTAATTTAAATTTAGGGGCTTATAATGAGAACAATTTTGGTAGTAGACGATGAAGAAAAAATAAGAGCTGTCATCCGTGAATATGCCGAATTCAATGGCTACAAGGTAGTCGAAGCAAAAGATGGATTAGAAGCTTTGAATCTTTGTAAGGTTCAGGATTTCGACGCTATCGTTATGGATGTAATGATGCCAAAGCTCGATGGTTTTTCAACAAGCAAGGAAATAAAAAAGATTAAACCCATACCAATTATTCTACTTTCGGCTAGGGGCGAGGAATATGATAAGCTTTTTGGTTTCGAACTAGGTATCGATGATTATATCGTTAAACCTTTTAGCCCAAAGGAATTGATCGCTAGGCTCAACGTTGTTATAAAAAGAAGTGGTAAGATCGAGTCAGATTTACAGACCCTGTCATTCGATGGGCTTCAAATTGATCAGCTTGCTCATTCGGTATCTATTGATGGCGTAAAGTGTGAGCTCACTCCTAAAGAATATGATCTTCTATTATTTCTTAGTACAAATAAGAATATAGCATTTTCAAGAGAAAAACTCTTAAGCGAAGTTTGGGGTTTTGATTTTTTTGGTGATGATAGAACTATTGATACGCATATTAAAACCTTGCGAAGTAATATAGGCGAGTATCGCAAATTCGTAGTTACCTTACGGGGTCTGGGGTATAAGTTTGAATACTAAATTTGATTTTAAAAGTATAAGTTTTAAAATTTGGAGTTATTTCGCATTCTTTGCAATAATAATGCTTGCTTTGCTTTGGGGTCTTCAAGTCTTATTTCTTAATACCTATTATAAAGAAATGAAAATCAGAGAGGTCGCTAACGTTGCTGAAGATATTATTGCAAACTTTTATAGCGATGATCTCATTACGGAGTTGGAATTAATTTCAGTTAAAAGCGATGTATCTATTAGAATCGATTATTTGGATGGAATAACTTTATTTTCATCCCTAAACTTTAACCGATCTGGACGTATTGGCGGCGGTGGAGGCAATAGCGGTGCTGGGAACAGCGGCGGTGGCATGCAGCTATTATCATTAGAAGATTTTAAGGAAAGCATAATTTCGAGCGAAGGCAGAAAGTTTTCAAGGGTTTTTCCAACCCCTCAAGGTAATTCGAGTATAATTGCTTTTGGGCAGATGATTCCAATCAGTGATTCTCCAGAGGCCATACTATATATTTTAGCGCCACTATCTCCAATCGACTCTACAATTGCTATTTTGAAAAGTCAGCTGATTTACATTACTATTATCTCATTGTTCATAGCTTTCTTAGTTTCTTTGATTATCTCTAGGAAAATTTCAAAGCCTATACTTTCAATTTCGAAACAGGCAGAAAAGCTAGCGAAAGGTAATTATAAAGTAAAATTTAATACTGGAAACTTCACTGAAATCGATCAATTGTCAGAAACGCTAAACTACACAGCATTGGAGCTTGGTAAATCTGATGCATTACATAAGAATTTAATTGCTAACGTTTCTCATGATCTTAGAACACCGTTGACGATGGTAAAATCATATGCTGAACTCGTTCGAGACGTTTCATTCAACGACCCAAATAAAGTGAAAAAACATATGAAAGTAATTATTGATGAGTCTGATAGATTGAGTTCTCTTGTAACTGACTTACTTGCTTTATCCAAGATTCAAGCAGGAGTTGATGCCCTTAATAAGGAACTCTTCAATTTAAAACCAATAATTAAAGCTATCCTATCTCCATATTTGATTTTGGAGGAAGGTGGAAGCGCCAAGTTCGTTCTAGAATGTCCTGATGATTTGTCAGTATTTGGTGATAAGAGAAGGATTGAACAGGTTATTTCAAATCTAATTAGCAATGCAATCAAATTCACAAAGGAAGAAAAGAAAATAAGCATAATAGCCGAAGCGCAAGACTCTGGTGTCTTAGTAAGAATTTCAGACAATGGAATTGGTATTGAGGTGGAAGATCAAGCGCATATTTGGGAAAGATATTACGAGTCGAGCAGAAATTACGTTAGAGATCAAGATGGATCCGGGCTCGGATTAGCTATTGTAAAAGAGATTTTAGAGTTGCACAATGCAACGTATGGTATTGATAGTGCTGTAAATATTGGTAGTACTTTCTGGTTTAATATCACGAATCAAGAAACCAA
>CAYRVM010000090.1:4447-6503 GCA_964427575.1 uncultured Oscillospiraceae bacterium
AAAAAGGAGCTTAGCTCCTTTTTTTTTAATTTAGATTAATTTACGTCAATATATTATCTTTAGTCTATGATTCTAAGCAAAGACTGCCTTGATAACTTCTTTCAAACTTTTAAGTCCTATGATTTTGATTCCTTTTGAAAAAGTATTTTTCTCAAGAGCTGAAGTCGCGATATAAATTGATTTATAACCCATTCTTTCGGCTTCTTTTATTCTCATTTCCATCGAAGGAACTTTTTGAAGTTCACCAGTTAGAGAAACGTCCGCAATAAAAATTGTATCTGCTGGAATCGCCTTAACTTTTAGCGACGAAACCATGCTCATAATTACCGCTAGGTTTGCAGCCTGCTCTTTTATTCTTATTCCACCTGTTATCTTAATTACAATATCCCTATCGGTCAGTGAAATTCCCCCACGTTGCTCCAATATGGAAATCAGGGTATTCAGTTGTTCCCTCTTCATGCACTCTACAATGCGCAAGGGATATGGCAAGTATGTCTTCGAAATTAAGCTTTCTATTTCTACGATAATTGGTCTAGAACCTTCTTTGATTATGCTCAATGAACTGCCGGGAACCAAGTCATCGGAATTTCGCTTTGTCATGAAGAATTCAGAAGGATTTTCAATCTCAATCATTCCCTCTTCAGACATTTTGAAAAAGCCTCTTTCCCAGGTGCTCCCAAATCTATTTTTTGAAACGATTACTTGCCTAAGTTCTTCCTCATTTTCGCCCTCCATGAAGAGAACTGTGTCGACAAGGTGCTCTAAGGCGCGCAAACCTGCCATCTCATCGCTTTTATTCATCTGGCCGACCAAGATTACTGCTCTAGGCTTGTTCGTGCTTTTGGCTATTCTGAGGAGCTCGTTTGCGCACTCCATTGTTTGACTTGGAGTTCCTGCGCGAGCCGTATAGTCTCTTAAGGCAAAGGTCTGTATGCTGTCTACCATTATTACATCGGGATCAATTTCATCTATCGATAGGAGCAAATTGTCCATAGAGGTGTCCGCTAAAACCCATAGGGTTTCTGCCGGATTAGAGAAGAGTCTATCTGCTCTACTTTTAATCTGGCTCTCGCTCTCTTCACCGCTTGCATATATTACCTTCCTGCCACGGGATGCGATGTCATTCGCTACTTGGAGTAGCAATGTTGATTTCCCAATTCCAGGTTTCGCAACGAGAATAGTGACTGAATCTTTTACAATTCCGCCGCCCATTACTCGATTAAATTCATTGATGCCGGTTAGCACTCTATCATTTTTCTGAGCCACTATGGAGTTAAGTTTGATTGGGCTCTTTTGTGTACCCCAGGATCCCTGATTGCTTATTCCAGGTTTCTTGGCTTCAACGAAAGTTTCCTCCATTGAGTTCCACTCTCCGCAAATACATTGTCCCATCCACTTGATACTTTCGTAGCCGCATGAGCTACAGACGAATAACTTTTCAGCTTTTTTTGCCATTTAAATCCTCACAGAAATCACTATTTTAAAGTTGATTTATTATTTTTACTTTTGATCCATTTGAAATTGTATTGTCAGGTGATAAAACAACCATTTCCCCGTCAAGCAATCCACTTAAAATTTGAGTATAGTTTTCTCCCTTAAGGCCTAACTCAACTTGAGTTTCAACTGCTTTTTTCCCTTTAATAATATAAACATAATCTATTTTGTCCTTTTCGAATAGTGCCTTATTATCGACTCTCAACGTATTGTCCAATTGGCTAGCAATTATTTCAAGTTCTAAATCGCTGCCAAGCCTTAAGCCATCTATTGTTGATGGCGTTATTTCTACCGTAACCCTCTTTTGGCTGATTCCTAAATCAGAAATCTCATCATGCGCTTTGATTCCAATTTTCGCAACCATAGCCTTATCATCAATTATCTCGTCATTGTCATTTTTTACGATTACTTTTGCCCCGACTTCAATGCTATCAGCGTCTGAGCTTACTAAGCTAGTTGAAATAAATATATTAGATAAGTCTGATATTTCAACAACCGGCGAACCTACCTGTATTGTATTATTTTCTTTAATATATAATTCTGTTATAACTCCATCCATTGG
>CAYRVM010000091.1:0-6449 GCA_964427575.1 uncultured Oscillospiraceae bacterium
TTGGAAAATGGACAAAGATGCAAATGTTTTACCACAAAACTCTCTTCTGTAAATAAATAATCGACAGAAAAAATTCTATTTACTTTTGAAATATAATAAAAACAAAAGAAAAAATAGGTTATAATAACTCAGTGATATTGCAAAGCTTCTTGAAGCGATTGCCCTTAACACATATGAAGACGCCTCGTCCTTTGGGATGGTTGGAGGTAGCATATGACTCTAAGTCGAGAAAAACGTGCTAAAAGAAAAAAGAATATATTTTTTAGAGCAATTAACCGATTAAGTCGAATAAATATTATGAAAATGGTTAAAGAATTGTTGGAAGTTGAAATACATCTTCCATTTTCTGCTACCCAAATACTCAAAGATAGCTATGCAAGTCTCAAAGACGACCTAAGCTATATCACAAAAGGATATACAAGCGTTCAAGCAAAATATGCTGGATATATAGAAACTTATAAGGTACGAAAAGAAGAAGCAAAAAATCAGCCAAAGCTTAAGAGCGATTACGAAAATGACGAAATGATTGTGACTCCTTACGGAACATTTTCAAAATATAAGCAGGAAGAGCTTCTTGACCAATATGAAACTGAAATCATTAGTGATAACAATTTTGTAGAAGTTGATGTAGAAGATGAAGAAGATATAATATCAATCACCGAGGCGCCACTTGAAAGCCAACTTGAAATCGGAGATTTATTAGAGAAACAAGAACAAGAAAAAGAAAAAGAACAAGAAAAAATCGAAATTGAAGTAGTAGATGCAAAAATTATAATACTCGATTTTTTGAAAAAATTTAAAGCTGCATCAATAATTGCACTCAATGCAACTTATAAAGCAACGAAAACATTTATTATAATTCTGGGAAAGATTTGTTTATGGATATTAAACATACTTGATAAATCCTTTACTTGGATTTTTAAAACAATATATAGATTAGTACCAGAAAAATATAAAAATAAGGAAAGACCACAAAGTAAGTTATCTTTGCTTATGGTCAAATTCATCGATAAATTAGACGATAAGTTTGGGATACTTGAAGAAAAACTCGATTATGTAGAAGCCAAGTTTGAATCGTTAATTAACAATATATGGGACAAAAGATTAATAATATATAAAAAAATAAATTTAATTAAGAATAAAGTGACAAGTCTTTATGAAAAAGCAATTGAATATACATTTCAAAATAAAGGAAAAGTTTTCTCAACTGCTGCAGCGATATTCCTATCATTTGTTGCGTTAGGTCTTTTTATCGGAAGCATTACGGCCTACGAATACATGTATAATGGAAAAGTATTGGGTGTTGTAAAAAATCAAAGCGATGTTTATGTAACCGTAGATGTTATTGGTGACAAGCTTGCAAAAGAATATAAAGCTAACATCATAATCGATAAAGAAAAGAACATCTCATTTAACAAGGTGATTGGTCTAAGCTTAAAGCTAGATACAAGAGAAGATGTTCTTAATAGTTTTACATATCTTAAGGATATGGAAGTTCAGGCTTTTGCAATTTACGTAGACGGCAAGCATGTTGCAACAATAGATAACAAAGAAACAGCTGGCTCGATACTAATGACAATACAAAATAAATATCTTAAGCAGAGTGATAAAATAAAATATGACAAAGTAGGATTCGCTGAAAAAGTTGAAGTAAATCCAATAAGTACCAAGATAGGAAATTTGCAGGAAAAAGATGCAGTTCTAAAATTCATGATGACTGGAGCGTTACAAGAAAAGGTTCATAAAGTAGCAAAGGGTGAAACATTTTCAGGAATAGCGAGCAGCTATGGAATTAAACAATCACAGCTTATGGCGTCGAATCCAGATGTATCACCGGAAAAATTGAAAATCGGCCAAGCTTTAGTCTTAACGGCAGCAGTTCCAGTTTTGACGGTTCAAACATCTGAAACAGCAGAATATGTAGTTCCTATACCTTTCACTATAGAATACGAAAATACAGCGGCTAAATACAAAGGTGAGCAAAGCGTAAAATCTAGAGGGATAAATGGTCAAAGAGAAGTAATAGCAAAAATCGTAAGAAACAATGGGGTTGAAGTTACGAGAACGGAGCTGAGTTCTGTTATTGTATCAAATCCAAAAGCTCAAGTAGTTCTTGTAGGTACAAAGAAACTTCCACCACTTGTTGGGACAGGAACGTTTATATCTCCTGTCAGAGGGACAATTACTTCAAGATTTGGCTACAGATGGGGAAGACTTCACACGGGAGTCGACATAGGAGTTCGAACTGGAACGGAAATTAAGGCAGCAGATGGTGGCAGGGTTATATTCTCGGGAAGAGATGGAAGTCTAGGTATATGCATTAGGATTGATCACGGTGGTAATAGAGTTACTACATATGGACACTTAAGTAAAAGTTTAGTTAAGGTTGGACAAAAGGTATTCCAAGGCCAGCATATCGCTAATTCTGGAAATACAGGACGAAGTACAGGACCTCATTTACATTTTGAAATAAAAATAAATGGTAAATTCAAGAACCCATTAAATTATATTTAGAAAAGGTTAGCGCAAAGGGCATATTAAACTATGCTCGTTCTACAAGGAGAGCTAAATGAGCACGAAAAACATATTGATTATCGAAGACGAAATTTCAATTTCTGACATTATAAAATTCAATTTGGTTAAAGATGGTTTTTCTGTTGATACAGCCTATGACGGTGAAACGGGATTAAAGAAGGCTTTAACTACGAACCCTGATTTAGTTTTGCTTGATATAATGCTTCCAATCATGAATGGGTTTGAAGTTTGTAAGAGCATAAGAGAAGTTTCAAGCGTTCCGATAATAATGCTTACAGCAAAAGAAGAGGAAGTGGACAAGGTCTTAGGGCTTGAGCTTGGCGCGGATGATTATATTACTAAACCTTTTGGAATGAGAGAGCTTATCGCAAGAATAAAGGCTAATACAAGAAGACTAGAAGCCCCTGTAGCCAACGAAACTGCCACTGGAGAGGTAGAAAGCTACGGAAACATAGTAATAGATATGAATAAGTATGAAATTCAAAAAAATGGCGAAGCATTAGACTTAACGCTAAGAGAATTTGAACTTTTAAAATATTTGACAGAAAGAGAAAATAAGGTCTTTTCTAGAGAGCAGCTTCTCAAAGAAGTATGGGGATATGAATATTATGGAGACATTAGAACTGTAGACGTAACCGTTAGAAGACTTAGGGAAAAGCTTGAAGATGATTCTAGCGACCCTAAATATATTATGACTAAAAGAGGAATAGGTTATTACTTCAGGAGGGCATAATTAATGTTCGGAGGCAAAATCTGGAACAGCATCAGATGGAAGATAGTCTTTATTTATTTTCTTCTGGTTTTCATAGCAATGACAATAATTGGTGTCTTCATATTAAACCAACTTGAGTCATACTATATGAACTCTGTTAGAAAGGATTTCACAAAGGTAGTTGCTGATGGAATCCTTGTTTCTTTTAATGAATATAAAAATCTAAACGAGCATATCCCAGAAATCCAAACAAACATTGAAAACTGGGGGAAAAGCTTCCAAGAAGAAATCTTCATAATTGACAAAGATTATAAAATTATTGCAGTTGGATCTGGCAATCAAGCTTATATTGGTGAATCGGCAGTTACCTTTCTAGATGAAGGTTTAATAACTCGCGGGCTTAATGGAGAGACCGATGAAAAAGATGGCGTAAGCGGGGAAAGAGACATTCCTGTTAAAAGTATGGTCTTCCCAATTGGCGAAAAAGGAAGCGTTATAGGAGTGCTGTACTTAAGAGCAGATATTACAAGTGTCTACAACGCATTGGATAGTGCAAAGCTTATATTCCTAGAAGCAATGTTATTAGCATTATTTGTGACAGTTGCCCTAGGCTTTTTAATCGCAAGAAGTATCACAGTGCCAATCAACGACGTAACCGAAAAGGCAGAAAAAATGGCTCAAGGAGACTTCAGCCAGGAGGTTTTAGTAAAGTCAAACGACGAAATCGGAAGACTAGCTGAAATGTTTAACCTACTAAGAGAGAAACTGAACTTCACACTTTCAGAAATTTCCAACGAAAAAAGTAAATTAGAAACTATTTTAAAATATATGGCCGATGGACTGATCGCAGTGGATTTAAATGGCAAGATAATCCATGCTAACTCAGCTGCTATAGCCATGTTGGATATAACTAGCGATGATTTAAACGAAAAAGATTTTGATAGTATTATTTCAAGATATTCCCCAGCGCTTACGATACATGAAATTAAGACTAATTCAAAGACGATGGAAGGCAAAGAAAGCTTTGAGTATGGTGGATCAACTTTCTTCGCTAGGTATGCTAGATTCAATAATGAAAATGAAGAAAATGTCGGAATAATTATGATTATTCAGGATATAACAGAAAGACAAAAGCTTGAAAATATGCAGAAAGAATTCGTAGCAAATGTTTCGCATGAACTGAAAACACCGCTTACCACCATTAAGAGCTACATAGAAACTCTCCTAGAGGGAGAGGTTGACGATGAAGAGACATCAAACAAATTCCTTAGGGTTGTTGATGAGGAAGCTGACCGTATGAATAGGCTTGTATCCGATCTCTTGCAATTATCGAGACTTGATTATAATAGAGAAAAATGGAACAAACGGAATAATGATATAATTCCAATTATTAAAAACGTAGTTTCAAAGATTGAATTCACGGCTAAAATTAAGAAACAAGAAATTCATATGAACTTTGAAGAAGATATAAAAATCAGAGTACATAGCGATAAAGATAAAATTGAGCAAGTTATTTTGAATATACTCAGCAATGCAATTAAATATACTGATATTGGTGGAGAAATTCATATTGAAGCATATAAGGAATTGAAAGAAGCTGTTATCAAAATAACTGATAATGGCATTGGAATTCCAGAAGAAGAAATAAAAAATGTATTTGAAAGATTTTATCGCGTAGATAAAGCAAGATCAAGGGCGATGGGAGGAACCGGCCTAGGACTCTCAATTGCAAAACAAATAACAGAAGAGCATAAGGGTAGAATTTTACTTGAAAGTCACGATGGCAAGGGAACAACAATAACCATTCACCTTCCGTTAGCGGGGATTTCGTTATGAGAAAAAGAAAAACTGATTCTGCGAATATAATTGATTTGAGCGAGGCAAGAGAAAAGAGAAGACTAAAAAGAGCGCAGGAGCTCAATAAGCGTAAAAAAGGCATACAAAGGCCAAAAAGAATTAAGGCAACGCGAACTAAAAGGCAAATAATAAAAAGCAATAGGATTAGATATACTATTCTTGTATTATCATTTTTTCTGTTATTATTTCTAGGGTTTTCAACCTTCACAATAGTAACTTTAAAAATGCAGGAAAATCAGGCCCTAGCATTATCGGAAAAGCTGAAAAATGATAAAGCTAAGCTGCAAAATGAACTTAAGTTGATAAACACTCCAGAATACCTAGAACAGCAAGCTAGGTTGCAACTTAAAATGATTAAGCCTGGAGAGTTACTTTATGTTTTCCCAACTACAAGCCAATCTGCATTAGAAGAGACAATAGATTAAGGAATAGAGGCGTACTTATGATAAAAGAGGTTATTATAGTTGAGGGTAGGGACGATGAGGCAGCAGTTAAAAATGCAGTCGAAGCGGAAATCATTGTAACTCACGGATTTGGAATAAAGAAAGAGACAATGGAAATAATAAAGAAAGCTTATGAGAATGTAGGCATAATAATATTCACGGACCCGGACTATGCTGGGGAAAAAATCAGGGAAAGACTTACAAAAGCCTTTCCTCTTGCTAAACAGGCATACCTTCCAAGGGCTCAAGCTACTAAAGACGGAAATGTTGGCGTTGAAAATGGAAGAGCGCAGGATATTATTACGGCGCTTAGCAAAGTTAGAACTATTAGCTATGAGAAGAGAGTGGAGTTTATCCACGATGATATGATAAATTATGGAATAATTGGTGACAAAGAATCAAAATCCAAAAGAGAGTTCCTTGGAAAAGAACTTGGAATAGGATATGGCAACGGCAAAGTTTTCATCAATAGACTAAACAATTATGGGGTAACCCGCAAGGAGTTTTTACAAGCATGGATAAATTATACTCACCATCTACAATCAATCAAATAAAGGAACTATATAATTTCAAGTTATCTAAAAGCCTAGGGCAAAACTTTCTAGTCAACAATCATATTGTTACTAAGATCGTCGAGGGCTCTTTGATTGGAGAAAATGATCTAGTAATTGAGATAGGACCTGGGGTTGGAGTTTTAACTTCCCCATGTGCTGAAATTGCAAAGAAAGTAATTGCGATTGAAATCGACAAGCATCTAATACCAATCCTAAAAGATACTCTAAAAGAATTTGATAATGTCGAAGTTATTAACGTAGATTTTTTGAAATTCGATCTCGTTGAACTATTAGAAAAAGAAAAACCAAATGGTTATGACAATGTAAGAATAATAGGGAATCTTCCAT
>CAYRVM010000092.1:0-6433 GCA_964427575.1 uncultured Oscillospiraceae bacterium
TTGCGGCTTGAAAGATGACTAAAGCGGAGAGCGCTTCTGCATTTGCCATGGCAACATTTGAATAAAGGCTTGCCGGCCCAGTTGTTCCGCATGCGGGCATTGGATAAATAAGAATTGGTATCTGGTATTTGGTAAGTTCTATATTTGCATCTAGCATTTCGCCATCATGGCAAAGCGGTGCTACAGTACAATATGTAACTGAGTATATTTTTCTATTTTTAACGTCTTCTATGTTTCCCGTTATGGCCTTGAGCATTTCGACAACATATTTGACTTCTCTCATTTCCTTAACTTCATCCGAAACATGCTTTGATGTATTGATAAAAGCTGTTCCTGTTCCAAATATATTTCTTGGCCCATATGGTACATCGCAAGGGGAGATTGGAGGCCATAATACACAACCCAAATCAATCTCGTCAAATATTCTTGCTGACTGCGCTACATCATTTAGCACAGAAGTCCTTCTCTTCCCAGTGTTAAAGTCAATAGTATTTACACCTGTACCATCTAGATTGTAGCCTGTGTAGCTTGATGGCATTTGAAAATTATTTTCTTGATTTCGCCCCCCCAAAATAAAACTCTTGGGAGCGCTACTTAATGCTTTTTTAACAAGCTTTTCTGGAATATATGCAATCTCTTTATCCCAATCAATTCTAGCACCTTCCTTTTCTAGAAGTGCGAGTGCGTTTTCACTTGAAAATTTGATTCCAATTTCTTCAAGAATTCTTATACTATCTTTATGAATAATTTTTCTCTCTTCATCGCTCAAGAAGTTACTTTTAAGTTCCATATACTACTCCTATCCTAACAGTCTATCTACTAAGCGCACTGCTTCAATAGCATTATCTGAATAACCATCGGCCGAAATTCTATTTGCCCATTCTTGGCTGGCAGGGGCTCCGCCTACTATAACTTTAAGATTATTTCTAAGACCTTTTTCTTCAAGAATTTTAATAACGTTTCTTTGCTCTTCCATTGTCGTAGTGAGAAGAGCAGAAAGGCCAACCACATCTGGTTTGTACTCTATAATACTGCTAATTATTAGCTCATTTTTAACGTCTGCTCCTAGGTCTATAATCTCGTATCCAGATGCCGTTAGCATCGCTCCTACTATAGTCTTTCCAATGTCATGAATGTCGCCTTGTACCGTTGCTAAAAGAACCTTCCCTTGTGAAACTATTCCGCTGTTTGAGCTTTTCAAAGCCGGATTCAGTATAGCTAATGCAGCCTTCATAGCATCTGCAGCGCAAACTAACTCTGGTAAATAGTACTCTCCACTTTCGTAAAGGTCACCCGCTTCTTTGATTCCTTTTAAAAATCCTTCATTCATTGAAGTTAATAAATCGAGCTTGTCGTCTAGTACCTTTTGAGCTAAAACGACAGCATTGTCCTCATCGCCCTCCAAAACAGAAATCCTCATTTGTTCAAATATTCCAATCATTTTTAGCTCCCTTACAATATTCGTTTATAAACGGATGGATATAAATATCATATTATTATTCTACCATTAAATGCAAAGGATGTTAAACGATTTAGCAAATTGTTTGAATATTCAATTTACAAGCAGCACATTGTTATTTAATTATCAATAAATCTTTCACAATCTTTGATAGTTTTTAACGAAACCTTTAGTTTTATAGGGTCTCAAGCCATAAGGTAATGAGGTATATTTTAATGAATATGCATCATTTTTTGAAATCGTTTACAAATATCTTTGCAATACTTACTAATTACGAGTTGACTTTATTCTAGCCCATATTATATTATAATACCTAGTATGAAAATCTCGTTTTTAAGTAGAAATTCGAGAAAAATAATTCAGAAGGAGAAATTTAAATGAGTAATTCAAAAGTTATTGCTTTTGAAGTCTTAACTAAGGAGCTAGCAGCAAAAATTGATGCGATTATTACAAATAATGATAATAATTCCACAAAGCTTGTTGGCATACTTCTAGAAGTTCAAGATATCATTCCTAAGCAATATATCCCACTTGAGGTTTCAAACTATATCAGTCAAAAGATGAACATTCCTCTTAGCAGGCTCTATGATGTTATTTCTTTCTATGCAGCTCTTTCAGAAGTACCTAGAGCTGATTTTGTTGTTCAACTTTGCGACAGTGTTGTATGTAAAGTAACTGGGAATACTTTCCTAAAGAACTCATTGGAAGAAATACTAGGAATTAAAGTTAATGAAATTTCCAAGGATGGCAAATATGCTCTAGAGCCAACTGCTTGTTTCGGTGCCTGTGATATAGCACCAGCAATAAGAGTTAACGGTAGAGTTTATGGCAACCTTACAACTAAAGCTAAAATCGAGCAAGCGCTCGCAAATCATAAATAAAGGAGGATGGATAAAATGACAAATAAAACTGACAAAACAGTAAGCTTTATTACTGAGAATTTTGGAAAATATGATCCTAGTTCAATAGATTCATATATGTCTATTGGTGGACTTACAGCTTTAAACAATGCTTTGTCCATGTCTTCTAATGAAATTATTGAAATCGCTAAAAGTGCTGTTATCAAAGGTAGAGGCGGCGCTGCATATGATACAGGTAGAAAATGGTCTCAAGCAGCTGCGGTTCCAGGCGACAACAAAGTAGTTATCTGTAACGCTGACGAAGGAGAACCTTGTACTTTCAAAGATAGGGCGATGATTCAAAACGATCCTTTTAGATTATTGGAAGGAATTATTATCGCTGGATATACTGTTGGCGCTCAAAATGGATATATTTATTTGAGAGAAGAATACAGACATCTTCAAAAGGTTCTAAAAAGCGCAATTTCCCAAATGAGAGATAAGGGGTATTTAGGCAAAAACATTAAAGGAACCCCTTTCAATTATGAAATTCATTTATACTCTGGAGCAGGCGCATATGTATGCGGAGAAGGATCTACTCTTATTGAATCAATAGAAGGTAAAAGCGGAAGACCTAGAATCAAGCCACCTTTTATTAAGGAATGCGGTTTGTTCCAACTTCCAACATTAGTTAACAATGTAGAAACACTAGCCATTGCAACAGCAATTCTTCAACATGGATCAGCAGAATATGTTGCTTTTGGGACTCAGAAGTCACCAGGTTCAAAGATTATTAGTTTAGCTGGAAATGTAAAAAACCCTGGAACTTATGAAATACCTTTCGGTCTTACATTAAGAGAAATCATATATGAAATCGGTGGCGGAATAACTGACGATAACGAGCTCAAATTCTTCCAACTCGGTGGTGCTTCTGGAAGTATTGGACCTGCATCAGTAATAGATACTCCATACACTTATGAAGACCTTTCTAAAGTTGGTCTTACTGTTGGATCCGGTGGAATACTTGTAGTTGATGCTAGAACAAGAGTTATTGACTTTGTAAAAGCTATTCAAGATTTCTTTATCCACGAAAGTTGTGGGAAATGCACACCTTGTAGAGAAGGAAATAGACAAATATTAAGAATCGTAGATCGTTTTGTCGATGGAAAACAAAAGGAACTGGATTTAGAGACAGCTGAACGTTTCGCACATATAATGAGCAACTGCTCCTTTTGTGGCTTAGGCGAAACTGCCCAAAGCGCTTTGCTTTCAGCAATCAAATCATTCCCTGAAGAGTTTGACATCAAGGGAGGAAAACACTAATGAAGAGTTTAAAAATTATTATAGATAATAAAGAAATAGTAGTAAACGAAGGCACAACAATACTTGAGGCAGCAAAAAAGGTTAACATCAATATCCCTCATCTTTGCTACCACCCAGATCAAGCAGTTAAAGCGAACTGCCGTCTTTGCGTAGTTGACGTTGCAGGTAGTAGAAAGCTTACTCCTGCATGCTCTTCATTTGTATTTGAAGGTATGGAAGTTAAGACAAACACTAAAAAAGTAAGAGATATGCAAAAGGGTATTTTAGAATTGATCTTGGCAAACCATGATCAGAATTGTCTTCAATGCTTAAGAAATGGAAATTGCGAACTTCAAGATCTTTGCAGAAGATTTAATATCTCAAAGACTAATCTAGAAGATACAGTAGAAGCTTTACCATTAGATAATACTAATCCATCGTTGATTAGAAATTCTGCAAAATGTATTAAATGCAATAGATGTGTTGAAGCTTGCCAAAAGACGCAAGAAGTTCATGCCTTGACACATTCTCATAGATCCGTTCATTACAACATTACTCCTGCATATGGTATGCCTCTTGAAGAAACTTACTGCGTATTCTGTGGTCAGTGTGCAGCGGTTTGCCCAGTTGGTGCTATTGTTGAAAATGATGAAACTCAAAAGGTTTGGGATGCACTTGATGACCCAAGTAAACATGTAATTGTTCAAGTAGCACCAGCTGTTCGAGTTGCTTTAGGGGATTCATTCAATCTTCCAAAGGGTGATATTGTTACAGGGAAAATGGTAACTGCTTTGAAAAGAATTGGCTTTGCACAAGTATTTGATACAAACTTTACAGCCGATTTGACAATTATAGAAGAAGCCAACGAGCTTCTAAAAAGAATTAAAGACGGTGGAACTCTTCCACTTATTACATCTTGTTCCCCTGGTTGGGTAAACTTCATTGAAGGTAGATATGGCGAATTGCTTGATCATCTTTCTACTTGTAAGTCTCCACAACAGATGTTTGGATCACTTTCAAAAACATTTTATGCTGAATTAATGGGAATTGAACCAAAAGATATTTTCACAGTTTCAATTATGCCTTGTACAGCAAAGAAGTATGAAGCAAAAAGACCTGAAATGTATACTAATGGACTTCCTGATGTAGATATCGCTCTTACTACAAGAGAATTAAGCAGAATGATAGACTCTGCTGGTATCGATTTCGTAGATTTAGAGGAAGGTCAGTTTGATAATCCTTTTGGGATAGGAACAGGAGCTGGAGCTATCTTCGGTGCTTCAGGTGGAGTTATGGAAGCTGCTCTAAGAACTGCTTATGAAGTTATTACAGGCAAAGGATTACCAAGTCTTGACTTCCATCAAGTGCGAGGATTAGAAGGTATTAAGGAAGCAACAGTAGATATTGATGGCTTAATGTTGAAAGTGGCTGTTGCTCAAGGATTAGGCAATGCGAAAAAAATCATCAAGCAGATTCAAAACGGTACTTGTCAGTATGCTTTTGTAGAAATTATGGGTTGTCCTGGTGGTTGCATTGGTGGCGGTGGTCAACCAGTTAAATCAACATTAGAGGTAAAGGCTAAGAGAATGAAGGCTCTATATAAGATAGATGCTGACCTTCCATTAAGAAAGTCTCATAAGAACCCCGATGTTACCAAGCTTTATGAAACATATCTTGGTGCGCCTCTTGGTCATAAATCTCACGAGCTTTTACACACACACTATCATACAAAAACTAAAAAGTTTGATTACAGCAACTTGAAATAAGTATTGTTGCGAATAATAAAAATACAAGTAAGTAGTAAGTAGTAAGTAAAAAGCGCTGATTGAAATTTTCAACAGCGCTTTTTATTATAATTATTTTTAATAATCAGTAAGTTTATGTTAATTCGTTAGTTTTACTTTTATATTTTTTCTACAAATTCCTTAATAGTTTTATCAAAATCGCTTCTTGCAGATAAACTGATTGACCATTTCCTAGTTTTCCCAACGATTGCATCCATTTCATCCATAACTTCTATGTATTCGGTTTTAGCTCCATGCATTAGAAGGTAGCTAATAAAATTAATATCGCTCTTATATTCATTTAAAAAAGCTCTCGCGGGAGATGAAATTTTTCCTGCCCATACTTGTGAGCAGAGTACCACGAGTTCATAATCCTTCAAATCACCTTTAATAGGTTTGATATCTGCAAGTTTATTTTTAACAGCCTGCCTACCGGATTTGATAAACCCAAATATACCTTTTCTAGATTCATTGTCCTCTATTTCGCAAATATCAGCATTAAGTTCTTTTGCTATTGATAAGGCTGCCTTCTTTACTTTTCCTGTTCTAGAATAATAAACAACTAATGTCTTCACTTTGTACCTCCATTATTAAATATCAAGAACTAACTTTTGCGCTAAAACTTCCATTGTATCGATCAGTGGCTTGCTTAAATGGTTTGGCTTAAGCACAATACTAATTTCTGTACAACCTGATACAATTACATCGGCTCCTGATGATATTAATCCATTTGCTGCCTCTATTAATAGCGAAATTGGCTCATCTCCATAATTGCCACACTTAATTCCATTTTTGCCATAAATAGCTTCCATAACTTTATCTTCCTGCTCTTGAGCATTTGGATAAATAATTTCGTACTCAGGTAAATATTTATGGAACATGCCTGCCTTCATTGTTCCAGTTGTAGATAATACCCCAATTTTTTTAGCGTCTTTATAATTCTTTTTGATGTAATCATTCAAAACTTCCAACGCATTTAAAATTTTAAAATTTACCTGGCTTTGTATTTCATCTATAAAGTAATGGGCTGTGATGCAAGGAATGCAAGC
>CAYRVM010000093.1:0-2071 GCA_964427575.1 uncultured Oscillospiraceae bacterium
ATAAAAAGAAGGTGCTGAAATTGAGTAATGATATTTTATACACACCAGAAGAGATTGCAAGCCGGTTAAAGATAACTAAAAATACTGTTTATGAGATGATTAAACGTGGAGATATAGATGCGCACAAAATAGGAAAGCATCTTAGAATTTCTGAAACACAATATGAAATATTCTTGTTGAAATCAAGAGGCACTGAAAACATTTACGAATCTTCAATAGTTAATGAAAATGGCGAAACTTTAGCAAAGATTGGTAAGGTTGATATTAGAGTTAATACCGAATTGACAGGTAACTGCAAAGTTTCAATCAGACCAGAAGATATAATTCTAAGCATGGGAACATTTGTTAGTAGTGCTAGAAACATGCTCAATGGAATAGTAACAAATATTATAATAGATGGTGGGAGTGCAAAAGTTGTTATAGATATTGGAATTTCTGTTGTTGCTTTAATCACAGAAAAGTCTTTAAACGAAATGGGCATTGTGAATGGCACTAATCTCTATTGTATATTTAAAACTATGTCAGTTAAAGTCTTTAAATAATTTCAAAAGTAAATCCATTGGTAGCCCAACCACATTATTATAGTCTCCTTCGATTTTCTCTATAAATTCGGCTGCCTTGCCTTGTATGGCATATGACCCAGCTTTATCAAGTGGGTTTTCTAACTCAATATAATTAACGATCTCTTCATCAGCTAAAGGTTTCATTAATACCCTTGTGCAACAGTAGTCTTGAATTATATTTAAATCTTTATTCTTAATTCGTGCTACGGCAAGGCCTGTGAAAACTTCGTGAGTTCTTCCTTGTAGAAGTTTTATCATTTCAAAAGCTTCTTCAATATCTTTTGGTTTCCCTAATATTTTATTATCTATAGCTACAATGGTGTCAGCCGCAATCAGAAAGGTTTCTTGATCTTCAGCTGTTGTGAAAGCCTTGTTTGCAATTTTCTCTATAGCGACATCAAGCTTTCTTTTTGCTATCAAAGTCACGAAATCAGCTGGGGAAATTACAAAGTCAACTTCTTCGTTTGCATCGGTAATTAAGACTTCAAATTCGATACCATATTTTGCAAGGAGCTCCTGCCTTCTAGCAGACGCTGATGCTAATATAATATGTTTTGATTCTAATGTTTTTATCATTCTCGTTTCTTACCTTTCATATTCCTTGATTCTCTAATATTATAAGGGTATAATACTGTTTTGAGAAGTATATGTCTAATAAATTAAGAGTTTATAAATAGTAATGAAATTTTAAATATTTTAGGGGGATTAATATGGTCGATTTAAAGCCTTGGGGCGAGCTAAATTGCGAGAAAATTCAAGATGCCGATGTTATGGTAATGGGTGTTCCTTTTGATGGAGCTGTTAGTTGCGGTAAAGGATCTGCTTTGGCTCCTGAAAAAATGAGGAGTCTCTCAAGGTACCTTCCGACTATTACTGAGCAAGGCAACGAGATCCTTGGATTAAATGTTTATGACCACGGTGATGTTCCATTCAGTTTAAATTGGGAAGAATATTATAGGGATGTTGAAAAGGAAGCCTTAACACTTTTTAAAACCGGAAAGTTCTGCTTATTTCTTGGAGGCGACCATTCAGTATCAATACCTTTAAATAGAGCTTATGGTGAATATTATAAGGGGAAGAAAATAGGTATAATTCACTTTGATTCTCATCCTGATCTATGCAAAGAGTACGACGGCCACAAATGGTCGCATGCCTGTCCTTTTAGACGTACTGTAGAAGACGTTATTAAACCTTCTGACTTAGCTCAAGTTGGAATTAGATCTTATGAAAGTGAAGAGATTGCATTTTATAAAGCAAACCCTGATTTGCTTTTGATAAGAGCTTATGATGTTTTTAACGAAGGATGGCAGGCGGCATGTCAAAAGTTAAAAGCTAAGTTCAAAAGCTATGATGCAGTTTATATAAGTCTTGACATTGATGTTCTAGATCCAGCTTTTGCTCCAGGTACTGGAACTCCTGAAGCTGGTGGACTATCTTCTAGAGAGCTTATGGAAATAATGAAATTCCTTGTTTCCGAGCTTCCAATAGTAGCAATGGATTTAGTCGAG
>CAYRVM010000093.1:2081-6362 GCA_964427575.1 uncultured Oscillospiraceae bacterium
CTCCCCTCCGCTAGACAGTGTAAATAATATTACCTCATGGGCTGCACTTAAGATAATTTATGAGGTTTTTGGCAAGTTATCAAACAGAAAAATTAAAAAGGCTGAGTAAAAACTCAGCCTTCTCCTTTATCAAAACAAATTACATTTTTTAATATTTGTATTCTCAAGCCAATATGCCACAGCTACCAACCGGTACTTTCCCCGATATATACTCGATTATTGCTCTAGTCTTTTCTTCATCAAACCATGTGCATAATTCAATGAATGCGATACCTTTTTCCATTAAATCAATTGCAGCTTGACAAGCCATCTCTAAATTATTTACGAGCATTATATGTGTATTGCACTCTTCACTTTTTAATTCTAGAGTTACGATATTTTTAACACTTCCTACCAAACTAATAAACCCATATTCCTTAAGAGAAGGTAATAAATTGAGTTTTTCTAATTGTTCTGGAAAGTATGAAGCGTGAGATATCTTAATTTTACCTTGCCCAATTTCTATAAACTTATTAGTAATCCCATCATCAAAATCTCCGCAAAGATTAATGTGATCAAAACCTTCTTTGGCTAGCTTTTTCATTAAATCTGTGGCCATCTCCATGTTTCCAGTTCCAACATAAAGTTCGTGATTTCCGTCCTTGTCATATAGCGTAGAATAAGTTTCGGGGCTTTCTCCTGGAACATTCATAATAAGTGCATACTTTGACATTTAATTCTCCTTTAGCTTTTTCGACTTTAACAAATATTATTAATTTTCATTTAAATATAAGGCATCTGGGTTTATCCAATAATTGATTTGATCTGCCTGTGGATCAGCATTGATGTCAACATTATTAATGACCAGTAGCACATCGGCTTCACTACTTGTTAGTTCAATGCTCATATCCTCAAAAGATCCTTCATATGGTTCTCCTTTTATTGGTGGAAATTTCTTTGCTAAAACATCTATATAGTCGTTCAAATCATAATTGATAATCTCGTTGCCATTAAGGACAACCTTTAAAATTGGTATCCCGTCAATTTGATTTACAGTCCAATATATTCTATATGATCCTTTTTCGCCTTCAATTGTAACATATTCATTTCCCTTTTGAAAATCACCCTGAAGATTTATAACCCAATCATAGTTACCTATTTTAAACGCTTGTGTTGGCAAATAAATCGAAGTCGCGATGTAATCTCGAGGTCCATTGGTGTTAATGTCTTCTGGCTGAGCCCAAGCTTTTTCGAAACCGAGTTTAGAAATAAATATCTCGTTATCACCAAGGTTCTTATCAAACCAATCAGGCAACTTTGCATCTCTTGCTGTGGCAAGATACTCAACAGCATCCGTTATTGATTCGCGAACCGTCAACTCAGGTTCGTTTGAAGCAGGAGTTATTTTACCGTCTTGAAGCATCCCTTGGCTTATAAGTAATTGCTCAAGTCTAGCTGATTGTGCACTTATTGGTAAAGCATTATAGCCTATAATTGGCAATACCATAAAGATAGCAACAGTACTAGTTATTAATACTATTTTATGATGCGCCTTAGCTTTCATAATAACTAATAAAATACAAGCAAGGACTGTAATAATCCAGATCAAACTAAAAGTATATTCCGGAATTTTCAAGCCTGTCTTGCTAATTTGAATAAATAATGCCCAAGCTTCAAAGGCAAGGATTACAAGCGCTGCTAATGGATAAAATTTTCGGTAAAATTTTGCTATTCCAGTTTCATTATGTGTCACCATTATATGAAGCCAAAGCCCTCCAATTGCATATGAGGTTGCTATACTTGATAGTTGCATGAAAGGTGGCCAAACTCCTGTTATAACAGTTCTTCCTGCCCAAAGTAATAGAACAGCTGTTAACGCTACAACTATAGGTATCATAATGTAAACGAAAAGTATCTCGATAAAACGTGGTTGCTTCTGAGCTATTTCCCTGTGTTCATCAATTTGTCCCTTAATAAAATCTGGGAAATATCCTAAGAATATAGTAAAAGCCATAAATCCAGCAAACGTACCAATGTACATATACACTTTATAGCTCATAGCATGGTATAGCAAAGAATGGACTGCTCCTGCGACTCCTGCTCCTCCGCCCATTATTACCAAGCCATAAATCAAAGCAATGAAAAAAGCTTTCATAGTCATAAAAGATGATTTAGCAAAATCAGATTCTTCTTTTGGATAACCAGCAATCACTATAAAAGCTAGTAGACTTATCAAAATAAATACGCTTACCCTTGCTACTGCGATACCAGATACAATAGAGTATCTAGCAATTTCTTCCTGTGATTCTCCAAGAAAATAAAAAAATAAAAATACAATTGCAGTAACTGCAACTGCAATTAAATTCGCATATACAAACGCTCTCTTATTATTGAAAAAACTTTGGGCTCCCGCGATTATGGCTAAACTGAAGATAGCTCCAGCAGCAAATGACCAATGCAAGCTATTGAAAAGAAAATTATATGCCTCCTGTTGGGGCCAATCGAGATGAATTCTTATGATTGTAACAATTGCGAAAGCAAATGCACAAGCGATTGAGGCGGGAAAAGTTTGAAACGCTTTCCCTGCTCCTTTTAGAATTTGAGAGATAGAACGATTTAAAACATTCATATTACACACCTCCAAATATATGTAAACTAAGTATTTAGATCTATCCCAATAGTCGTTTAATTCGGTAAGCTTTTTATACTTTTATTATACACCCGAATTTATTAATCATAAATATAATCTATTATAATTCAAATAATAATCCTTCGTCCTTCTTTGAGTTCAGGACTCTAAATTGATCTATTGAATAGAATATTAATGCTATCCAAATCATTATGAAGGCAATCATCATTGTACTATCGAATACTTCTTTGAATACAAATATGCCTAGTATGAGGCTGATTGTTGGCGACATGTACTGCATAAATCCAATTACCCCAAGAGGGAGCCTTTTAACTGATTCCGCATAAAGTAATAATGGTATGGAAGTGGCTACACCTGATAAAGAGATAATCAACCAATAAATTGCTGAAACATTACCAGTGAACCCATTCCCGCTAATTTCAGAAAAAACTATATAAGCAAGTGCCGGGACCCCAAGTATCAATGTCTCAAATGATAAGCCGACAATTGAGTCTAGTTTCGATTTTTTCTTGAAAACTCCGTAAAGTGCAAAGCTAAACGCTAAGGCCAAAGATATTACTGGAATATGGCTATAGTTGAATGTTAAATATAAAACTCCTGCTGAAGCCATTATAAAACCGACCCCTTGAAGTTTACTAAGTTTTTCTTTAAACACGATTGCGCCTAGCGCAGTACTAACTAAAGGATTAATAAAATATCCTAGACTTGCTTCAATTACAAAGCCGTTATTTACTGCCCAAATGTATGTAAACCAGTTGATCGAAATAAAGATCATACACATAAGGCCATTAATCGTCTTTTCTCTAGATGAAAAAACTATTAATAAGTTTTTAAACTGCCCTTTGCTTAACAAAATAATAGTCAAAAATAAGAAAGACCATACGATTCTTTGGGCAAATATTTGATCAGCGCCTATGACATCAACAAGTTTCCAATATAGAGGCAGCAGTCCCCATATCCAGTAAGCCAAGGCCCCAGAAATTAATCCTTTGATATATTCCTTTTTATTCATCGCAAATCCTTCCTAAATTTTATTATTCATTTTCCCAAGAACCTCAGCTATGTCTTCAAGTGCCCTCTTCAATTTCAATAGGTCTTTTTCATCGCAAAGAGAGAATTGATTCTCAACCAGTTTTTCTAAATCTTCCTTTTGCCCACGAAGGAAATCACATCCGCTCTGTGTCAAAGAAATATTTACGATTCTTCGGTCGTTAACATCATTGGAACGTTCGACGAACCCTTCTAATAAGAGTCTATCAATAATTGTGGTCAAATTTGGTTTTGCTATATTTGCAGCCACTGCCAAATCTGTCATTGAGACTGGCCCTTCCCCTTTTGCCTTTATACAGCACATCACATTGTTATAGCCTGGAGGGAATGTAACGCTTTCAATCTCTTTTAACGGTCTAACAAATTGGCTTACAACTAATGGACGCAACCTCTGAAATGCATCAATAATTGACTGAATGAGTTCATTTTTAATCATTTGTTACTTCCTCCTCAGCATCGATATTTCTTGTAAACTGGCTATTATAAAGGTCTTCGTAAAAGCCCTTTTTCATCATCAATTCATTATGCGTCCCTTGCTCTATTACACTTCCATTTTTCATAACAAGAATTAAATCCGCGTTTTTTATCGTAGAAAGTCGATG
>CAYRVM010000094.1:0-6328 GCA_964427575.1 uncultured Oscillospiraceae bacterium
CTATTATATCTGCTCTCAACATTTTAGAAACCTCAGTTATGCTAGGCATTGCGCCATTATTAATTAGATCACCTTTTAATTTATTGATAACTACTTTTCGGTTTGTCAAACCGTTTTCTAATAATATTTTATCTACCTTATCTGCGTCTCTAAGCGCCGCGTACTCTGGAGTAGTAACGATTATTCCCAAATCAGCTCCAGAAATAGCGTTAATTAAACCTTCGTCAATACCGGCTGGCCCATCTATAATTACATAGTCAAATGTTTCTGCTAGTTTCTCATAAATTATTTTAGTATGAAGCGGTGTTATTTCAACCTTTTCTAAGTTTTGCGGCGCTCCGATAAGATATAATTCAGGGAATCTTCTATCCCTTATTAACGCTTGCTTAATTCTACATACGCCATTAATAACATCTGCTATATCATAGACAACTTTATTTTCAAGGCCAATACAAATATCTAGATTACGGAGACCCATATCCATATCAACCAAAACAACTTTGCTTCCCTTTTGAGAAAGAATTCCCCCAAGATTGGCTGCAAACATAGTTTTACCTACTCCACCCTTTCCTGAAACAATTACTATTACCTTTCCCATTATATTCCTCCTCAACAAGTAATTAATTAATCAAATTATATCAATATTATTTAGTAATTTGTGTTGCTATGCCATAATTTTTATATTTTTTTTCTAATTCAAAATATTTTCCAATTATTTCTTTGGCAACCGGCGCTGAATAAGAACCCCAACCGCCTTGAAAAACTAGAACTGCAACGGCTATTTTCGGATCTTCGACTGGAGCAAATGAAACGAACCAAGCAAAGTTATCATATTCTTGCTTATAATAATCTATTTGCGCATATCCGACTTTTCCATCGCTTAGATTTATAACGGCCTGTCTTACTGCGGTGTTCTTTGAGGTGTAAATTTCAGGATAAACACTTAGCAGTCTATTCATTTCGATTTCTACATCAGCAAATTTAAGTCTATAATTTATCCTATGCAAGTACGTTTTAACATATTCTACTTCGTCAGGAGGATTAATTTTTCCACCCCTTTGTGCCGTACCTGTTTTCCCGGCAACTTCGATAGGGAATCTATTGAAAATTGATTTTGCAGTACCTTGAGGTGAAGAAGTAACTAGGAACATACCTTTTTTTATATCTTCTAAAGACTTGCTATCAATTTCAACTTTCTTGCCTGGTTCTCTAGCCATCATTCCTTGGCCTTCAATCCCTTTAATAAGACTAACCTTATTTAAATACCCCCCATTACCTATGGTTGCTACATAGTTAGCCATTTGTAACGGTGTATAAGCATTTTCACCTTGACCTATAGAAATATTGAGTTTATCTCCAGTTGTCCATTTCGCTTGATTAAAGTACGTGTATTTGCATAAATCAGTTACAGTCGCTACCATATTAGGTAAAATTCCAACAGTTTCCATCTTTTTAAGCAAATCGTTTCTTGATGGGTTTTCATCTGTCCAGCTAACTATAGTGTCTACATTATCACTTAATTTAGTCTTGTCAGATATTACGTCCTGGGTGAAGTATATTTTTGCTCTAGTTAAAAGAACATTCTTGAGGCTTGACTTAGTTTGTACAAGTTTTCTTGCTTCACTAGGAACAGGCACTACCGTTTCAGGAATTTCTATTCCAGTTTCTAATCCAAGGCCATATTCATTTGCATATTTTGTAATTTTAGTAATACTAATTGGATCCGTATAGTTTAATGATTGCTCTTTGAAAAAATCATATCCTGTCCCTACATCAAAGAAATAATAGTTACACGATTCCCCCAATGCATCATAGAAATTTATATATCCATGCTTCCCTTTATATAAATTCCATAAGTCACATGCATATGTTCTTTCGCCAAGCTCAATCACTCCGTTGTCATATAACATAGTATTTGGATTTAATCCGCTTTCTAATGCTGCAGTTCCTGTTACCATTTTAAAAGTGGACCCCGGCTGTACAGCGGTCCTTGTCGCAACGTTGAAAAGTGGTATTGGCGACAGTGGGTCTCTTGGATTGTTGCTTTGTAAGTCGGCCCATTTTTCCTCAGATATTCCATTTGCAAAAAGATTCGGATCGTATGATGGATAACTTGCCATTGCTAGGACATCCCCATTAGAAACATCTAGCGCTACGACTGCGCCAACATTGGCTTTATAGAAAGCTTCACCGTAATTATAATTTCCAAAATTGCTGCTAAACGTTCCACCTGCTGAAATCTGGTTAAGCGCTTGTTTCAGAGCTTTTTCCGCCGTTTGTTGGAGTTCTAAATCTATCGTAAGGTAAATGTCTTTGCCCTGAGATGAGGCTGTTTCACTAATGACACGCACCATCTTGCCAAATGCATTAACTTCAACTCTTTTGGATCCATCTTGCCCCTTGAGTATACTTTCGTAAGTTTTCTCGAGTCCTTCCTTGCCAATCAAATCATTTGTATTGTATCCAAGCTCATCAACATAATTTGGCTTCTCGCTTTCCGATATTTTACCTAAATACCCTATTACATGCGCAGCAGTTTCTTTATAAGGATAGTATCTTGTTGATTCTGCAACAATTTCTACGCCAGGAAAGCTCATCTTTTGCTCTTCAAGTTTTATTATTGTTCTATCGGAAACACCTTGAGCTATTTTGGCTGGTAGGTAACTTTTATAACCTAAAGCAGCTAATTCATTTCTTACTATTAGAATTTTACGTTTATCGGCCTGCGATGTTTGTCGACTAATTTCATATTTAGCAACTAGTTCACTAAAAGCTTGCTCCGCACTTAATGAGGTGTTTAAACTATACCTTTGCAGAAAACTTTCTTTATTTAATTCATCTAAATACTTCATATTCTTTACTGAAATCGGCGGGAAAGTGTTATAAGTTCTTTGTAGTTCTTCTTGAGCCTCGTATTTAGTCGAACCTTCATCAATATTATATCTTCTTCTCATTTCCGAAAAAGCTTGTTCTGCTGAAAATGTTGTCGGCATTAATTGAGATATAAGCCATTTGTCTATATTGTTTTGATATGTATACGTAAAAATTCCATTAACCTCAACAATTGGAAAATCGTCAAAGTATTTATCTCCGTTAGCTTCTAATGTTTTAAGTAAATTTAATGCTAATGCATTTATCTCTTCATTCGGAAGGTTGCTAACATTCAACTGCACCGTAAAACTAGGTGTATTTCCTGCTAAAACGCGGCCATATCGATCCTTGATTTCGCCTCTTGGTGCTAGGGTATAAATGTTTTTAATGCTCATATTTTTAGAAGCATCGGCCCAAGTATCCCCTTGAACAACGGTCAAGGACAGAAGTCTGATGATTAAGATTGACATCAATAGCAAAATTGCCAACAAAACTTGGTTGTTTCTAGATTTTATCCAACTGTTCATAAATTACCTACATATACTTAAATCCGCGATATCCAATTACTTTCCTAACCAAGAACCAATAAATAGGGTATATAATCAAAATGTTGTAAAGAACTGATATTGGTTGTTTCACCAACATATATATTGGGCTTAGGTCCCCTCCGAAAATAGTAGAAACCCCCCACATTATGAAATTGTATGATACTGTTCCTATTAAAGCTATAAAAACTACCGAGAATTTATTATCTCTGTATAGATATGATTTTAAATTTTCTATCATTAATGCCACCAAGAAATAGGATAAAGCGCTTATCCCAATAATTTGTGAAAAGCACAAATCTGAAAGAAGTCCAAATATAATACCGAATATTATTCCATGCTTTTCCTCAAACAAAAAAGTAAAAACTATTGTTAGAATCAATAGTAGATTTGGTGAAACACCAAATATTGAAAAATTATATAACAACGTTGACTGAATTATGAATGCAAATGTATATGCACCAAATGAATATTTATATTTCAATTTAAGCTCCAATTAATAAATATTAAAAAACAATAACTTCTTACTTTTTCGTGATTACTGTTACCTTTTGAATGTTCTTAAAATCTACAATTGGCTCAACAATGACAGTTTTAATCATTTTCAAGTTTTGAATCTGTTACGTTGCCTATTATAATTCCAACCGGATAATCTCCAAGTCCCGAAGTTATTAAAACATCTCCATGTATTACTGTGGCTTTAGAGTCTAGCATATAACCGTTCAATGATCCATTCCCATCGCCAGAGAGAACACCTAAAATATTGACGTCCCTTGAAACCCTAAAACTAACAGAATTGCTTTCATCGATTACAGAAATTACTTTTGCCCAATTATCCCCAACGTTGAAAACTCTACCAATTAAGCCATCTCCATTAACCACTATAGAGTTAAATTCTACCCCATCGTTTAATCCAACGTTTATAGTGAAAATATTAAAAATATCCGAATTATCCATCGCGATAACATTTGCCGTTGCATAATTGTATGTTGTATTAATAGTCTTGTAATTAAGTGCGTTCTTAAGTTCTCTAAGTTCAGCAAGTTCGGATGCGTCTAATTGAAGCCCTACTATTTCTCTTTTTAGAGTTGCAATCTCTTCCTTTAATAATTTATTCTCTTTATTTGCATACCAAAAGCTAAATGCAGAAGAAAGTTCGTCTGAAATATTATTGCCAAAATATGCAATTGGGGCTTGAAGGGTAGAAACTCCATTTCCAATTATGCTTCCAAATTGAGAATTTTCTCCCTTTTTAACGAAGGAAAAAATTATAACAATCATTAAAACTAAAATTATAGAAAATATCATTAATAGTTTTTTTGCGTCTTAATATCCAGTTTTTCATTTTCCCCGCCTCTACATGCTACGTTATTTTAGTATGTGCTTATCTATAGTAATTCTTTTTTTGACTTGAAGCGTTAAGAATTATCTCAATGTTATCCAAGCTTTCTCCGGTTCCAAGAGCAACATCTTCGAGAGGATGCTCCGAAATTCTCACTGCAAGGCCTGTCTCTTGAGTAATTAGCTTGTCAAAGCCTCTTAGCAAGGCTCCTCCGCCAGTTATTACCATTCCACTATCCATAATGTCTGCAGCAATCTCAGGTGGTGAATTTTCTAAAGTTTGCTTAATTCCCTCAATAATATTATTGATAGGTTCTTCAAGCGCTTTCATAATATCCCTTGATGTAACTCGCTGTGTACGTGGCAACCCAGTAATCAAATCTCTTCCTCGAATATTTGCTGACAATGTTTCTTCCATATTTATAAAATCGTGAGAAACGCAACCTATTTCTATTTTAATCTCTTCTGCCGTCTTTTCACCAACAAGCATATTGTAATTTTTTCTCATGTAAAGAATTATAGCTTCGTCAAGCTTATCTCCTGCGACACGCAAAGATGTACTTGTGACAATTCCACCTAACGAAATAATTGCAATATCAGACGTTCCGCCTCCAATATCAGCAACCATCGAAGCCTTCGGATTTGCTATTGCTAAGCCACATCCAACAGCTGCAGCCATAGGTTCATCAATAATAAATATGTCTCTTGCTCCCATCTGGTGAACTACTTCCTGCACTGCTCTCTTTTCAACTTCAGTTACTCCAGAAGGTACCCCAACAACAATTCTTGTACGAGTTAAAACTGATTTCGATGGAATAGCTTTTCTTAAAAAATCCTTTAACATTGCTTGTGTCATGCTAAAATCTGAAATTACACCATCTTGAAGTGGTTTAATAACTTGAATGCTATCAGGTGATCTCCCAACCATTTTTTTAGCTTCTGTACCAGTTGCGAGAATCTCTTTTGTCTGACTATCCACTGCTATAATCGAAGGTTGATTCAAAATTATACCCTTACCTTTGAAATAAATCAGTGTATTTGCTGTTCCCAAGTCAATTCCAACATCATGAATAAATAGTTTGAAGCACATATTTATCTCCTTAATAATTAAATTAAAATAATAGTTTTTCTTTGAAGCTTAGATATTCTCCATCCCCAATAATAATATGGTCAAGAACTTCTATCCCAATTATTTTTCCAGACTCCACAAGCCTATTAGTCAAATCGATATCCTCACGACTAGGCGTTGGATTTCCACTTGGATGATTATGTATCAAAATAAGAGAGGAAGCGCTTTTTTGTATTGCCTTGTTAAAGACCTCTCTTGGATGGACAATTGCTGTATTGAGGGTTCCAACAGAAACTTCCTCAGTAATAATTAGTTCATTCTTAGTATTTAATAATAAAACTTTAAAATACTCTTTTTTGTAGTATCTCATTTCTTCCATAAAAAGCTTGGATACTTCTTTTGGTGAACCAACATTAATACGCTTTCCTTTTGGTCTTACTGATATCCTCTTTCCTAGTTCCATTGCGGCGGCTAGCAAGCTAGCTTTTGCATTTCCAATTCC
>CAYRVM010000095.1:0-1702 GCA_964427575.1 uncultured Oscillospiraceae bacterium
TGTATAATCAATAGGTAGAATTCCCTTTTGGTTATCCAAAATAAGAGTTACTTCTTCCATACCCCTGGATTTGCGATTTTCAGTTCCAGAAAAGATAACCTCTTCCATCTTTCCGCCCCTCAACATTTTAGGGCTTTGTTCACCTAGTACCCATCTAATAGCGTCTGAGATATTACTCTTTCCGCTTCCATTTGGTCCTACAATACAAGTGATACCTTTATGAAAATCTACACTTACTGGCTCTGCAAATGACTTAAATCCATGCATGTCTATTCTTTTAAAATACAAATGTGCCACCTCTAGTTCAAAATATAATTGTTTTAGTTCTTTTCCAAAGCATTTTTCGCAGCATTTTGTTCTGCTTCTTTCTTGCTTTTGCCAATGCCTTTTCCTATTTCTTCTCCATTAGCCTTTAAATTTATATAGAATGTTTTCTCATGATCAGGACCAGTTTCTTTTTCTATTATATAAGATATTTCGACATCTCCATTGACCTGAAGCTTTTCTTGTAAAGCTGTTTTATAATCTGAAAATAAAGTTCCTGATATGGCTGCGTCAATAACCCCACTAAAAATCCTAATAACAAATTCCCTAGCTTTTAGGAATCCACCATCCACATATATCGCGCCAATAATTGCTTCCATTACATCGGCCAAAATCGATCTTCTTTCACGACCTCCAGAACTTTCCTCACCTTTGCTAAGGAAGATGAATTCTCCGATTCCTAGTTTAGCACCACTCTTCGCCAGCGAAGACTCCCTAACTATTTCGGCTCGAATCTTAGTTAATTCTCCTTCTTCTCGATCTTTCAGATTAAAGAAGAGATAGTCGCTTATAATAGCATCAAAAATCGCATCCCCAAGAAATTCAAGCCTTTCATAATTCATAAGGTTCGAAAGGTTCTTTTCATTAATAAAAGAACTATGTCTTAAGGAAGCTTCTAGATTTTCGATATTAACAAACTCATAACCAAGGATTTTTTCAAGTTCTTTATAGTTCACTTGTGACAATCTCCTCAAGCTCAAGAACTGAGTTTTGAATTTTTTGCACTACTTTATTTTCAACATAAGGTATTCCCTTAATAATTGCATTCTTTACAGCATTTGCATTGGATGAACCGTGTATTTTTATTATCGGCCCTTTTACACCAAGAATAGGAGCTCCTCCATATTCGGAGTAGTCGAATTCTTTTTTTAGACTATCTAATTGACCCTTTAACAATAAAGCGCCAACTTTTGAAATAGTATTGCTAGTGAATTTGGCCTTTATTAGTTTTAAAATCGTCCAAGCAAGACCTTCAGAAAGTTTTATTATTACATTACCAACAAAGCCATCGCAGACTATTACATCAGCGGCGCCTTTTGGAATTTCTCTCGCTTCCACATTACCAATGAAGTTTACGCTACTTTTTTTCAAGAGTTCATAGGCGCCCTTCACCAAAGTTGATCCTTTTGTTTCTTCTTCCCCAATATTAACTAATCCTACTGTTGGATTTTCAACGCCAAGTACCTTTTCCATGTAAATGCTTCCCATTGTAGCAAATTCAAGTAGGTTGTTAGGCTTGCATTCTGAATTTGCACCCGTATCAACTAACAGGGATACACCTTTTCCTAGTATAGGATAGGTAGCCGCAATCGCTGGTCTATCAATTCCTTGAATTCTTCCAAGAATAATGAGTCCACCCGCCATTATTGCGCCAGTA
>CAYRVM010000095.1:1712-5719 GCA_964427575.1 uncultured Oscillospiraceae bacterium
CAGATATGAATACATCTCCAAACCCTTCTTTTACTAAGTTGATTCCTCTAACCATCGATGAATCTAGTTTTGTTCGAACGGCCTTAACTGGAGCGTCATCGTTATAAATAACTTCAGAGGTGTGTATAACTTTAATTTTTTCTGCATCATATTTAAAAGTCTTCAAATGGTTTTCAATTTCTTCTTTATCCCCAAGAATAAATATTTCATGATCTATTATTTTGCTTGCTTCTACACAGCCCTTTATAATTTCTAAAGGTGCATTATCTCCACCCATTCCATCAATGATAATTCTCATAATTTTCCTCCATTTTCTCTGGTCCAATAATTATGCTTATTCATAATAATATACCACAAACTAAGGTTGGTGTAAATACATTGGAGTATTGCAAATACATAGTTCTAAAGAAGAAGCACCATTTTAGGTGCTTCTTGATAATAGTTCTCATTGTTATCATTTATTATCTTTAGATTTAATTATTTATCAAATTAAAGGGTCCTTTTCATAACCTCGGGAAAGCAAGTTTTATTATACTGTGGGCAAGTATAACATTCGAAAAAGAGAGGCCCTTTTTCGCGTTCAATTGTTTGGAAATTGTGCTTTCTAAAAAACTCAGGAGCTCTTGCAACTAGAAAAAGATCCTGCCCTCCTAGACCTCTCGCAAACTCCATAGCCTTTTCGAGTAGCATTGAACCTACTCCAGTTTTTCCATAATCTGACTCAACGGCAATACCATCGATAATAAATTCACCTTCCCGCTTTGCCAAAATACAACCGCCAATTAATTTCTCGCCATCAACAGCTTTATATCCCATAATTATATCTGTTGATACTGGCTCTTCTTTCGAAAATTCTAAATCGCTTCTAATAAATAAATCTACCAGCTCGTCATATTCAGTTGTTTCACTAATTATAATACTCATTACCAAATACTCCCTTCGAAATCTCTCTTAGCAGTGTTTATACGCAATTTGTTTGGTATAACTTCAATATATAATGGGAATTCTTCTCCCTTTTCGCCATCGATATCCGTTCCAATTGATTGATTTGACTCTAAGCTCAATTTATTTGTCTTAAAATACTCAACATACTTGTTTTCAGCATGATTCCCAGATAAAACATTTAATAGCAAAGGCATTAGTTCCATAATAGGCATTTCTCTAAAGAGGACCACGTCTAATAGGCCATCGTTTATGGAGGCTGCGGGTGCAATTTTCTTAAAACCACCTGCCGACCTGCCATTCATTACCAACAGAAAATAAATATTCTCTTCAGCTGAGTAATGTTCGCTAGTTATCTTGATTGGAATTGGCTTAAGATTAGGTAATTCTCCAATTCCTCTTAGGTAATATGAAACAACTCCCAAAGTGTTTTTAACATTTGGGTCTGTCTTTTGACTTACATCAACTAGAAAACCCATAGCAGCAACATTAATAAAATACTTGTCATTAACCTTTCCAATATCGGCTAAAGTATAGTTTTCTTCCAGTGCAATCTTAATCATACCTTTGATATCCGTAGGCAAGTCAAAATAGTAGGCAAAATCGTTTGCCGTACCGACCTGGAATATTGCTATAGGTAAGTCAATTCCTCTTTTTATCATAGCATTTACAGTGATATTGATTGTTCCATCTCCACCAGCAACTATAATTTTCTTGAATTCAAGTGGGTTGAACAAATTTAAATATTCGTTGAGAGTTTCTTTTTTGTCAGTTCTAAATGGAATTATTTGCAACTTCTTTTTCTGGAATTTATCAATAATTTCATCGAGATGATTTTTAACCAAACCACTTCCAGCGTTAGGATTATAAATTAGCAGAACTTTATTTGCTTTCATTTTTTATCCTCCCCCTTACTTTGCCTATCAAATATAAGGAACCTGCACAAAGTATTAAATCATATTCACCTTTTACATTATTACAATATTCGACAGCTTTAAGAACGTCTGGTATTTCTATAACTTTCTTACCGAATTTTTCAATTTCCGCAGCAAGCAACTTCGCGTCCAGTTTTCTTGGATTGTCTGGTTCCGAAGCAATTACAAAATCGGCTATGGGAATAAGCGCATTTAAAATCGCATCTATTTTTTTATCTTTTAACATCCCAATTACTAATAGCACTCTTTTGTCTTTGAAATGCTCTTTTATAACAGCCTCTAATGCTTTCGCGCCAGCCTCATTATGTGCTCCATCAATTATGAAATATGGATTCTTTCCTATTATTTCAAGTCTTCCAACTTGTATAGCTTCTCTAAATCCATTATATACCTGCTCTTTGCTTAAAAATATTGTTTTATTTGCTAAGAGCAACTCAATACCTGCCAAAGCGCAAATTGCATTTTGTATCTGGTGCATACCTATCATTGAAATCTCAATATTTTTATCCGTCTTACCCATCACTTCAACATCAAAATTGTATTCTGTTATATTTTTTTTGTTATTCCTGACTCTTATCTCCTTTGTTGAATAAAAAGGGCTACCCTTGGATTGTGCAATTCTCTTTACTGTTTCTAATGAATCTAAATCCTCTATATTGGCGATAATTGGTACACCTGTTTTTATGATTCCTGCTTTTTCCGTAGCTATTTCAACTAGTGTATTTCCTAGATACTCCATATGGTCAAATGAAATTGAAGTTATTATTGATAATACTGGATTTTTAATTATATTTGTTGAATCTCCAATTCCACCTAGGCCGACTTCGAGTACTAGAAAATCTGCATTCGAGTCAGCAAAATAGCAAAATCCAATGGCAGTTATTACCTCAAATTCAGTTGGCGATTCATTGCCTAAGGCTATCATTTCTTGAACTTTCGACAACACTATTTCCGTATAATTTGAAAGATCCGATGGGCTAATTTCTTCACCATTGAACTCGATTCTTTCTGTAAAGTTTTCAATATATGGCGAAGTATAGAGGCCGACCCTATATCCACCTTCTTGAAGGATTGAATACAAATACCTGCAGACAGAACCTTTTCCATTTGTCCCCGCTACATGAATAATCTTCAATTTTTCTTGAGGATTCCCAAGCAAATCCATCAATACGCTCATTCTTTCTAGACCAAGAATGCTTCCGAATTTGCCGAACTCGTGAATCTTTTCAATTGCCGTTAGATAATCCATAAAACTCCATTCAACTTTTGTTTATTGATTTTGTATGTAATAATTTCATAAAACTTTAACTAAGCTTTTTTGTTACTATTTTCAGTCTGTCTTCAACTTTTATCAACTGATCATTATATTTGGAAAGTTTTAATTTTTCCTCTACAATTACTGCATCTGGAGCTTTCGCTACAAATCCTTCATTTGACAATTTCTTTTCAATTCTATCGACTTCCTCTTTAAGCTTTTTGATTTCTTTAGTCAATCTTTCCAATTCTTGTGAATAATCTATTAAGTCGTCAAGTGGAACATAAATTTCCAAACCGTCAACAACTCCAGAAGTAACATCCTCTGTGATTTCGCTCTTATTTTTATAATATTTTATTTCACTGAGGTTTCCTAAACTGCGAATTAAGTCTTCTGATTTTTTTACCTGATTTATTATATAATCTTCCCCAATCATAAATGCCTTAAGCTGTCTTTTAGGTGGTGCTTCAGCTTCAGCTCTTATATTTCTGATTGCTTTGATTATACCCATCGCACGTTCGATTGTCTTTTCTTCGTCCTTGTAATTCCTTTTTTCTTCATATTCAGGCCATTTTGAACACATTAAGAATTTATCCTTGGTTTCTTTTCCTATGTTTTCATTTGGGTCACTTGGAAGGCTTGCCCAAATTTCTTCTGTTATGAATGGCATAAAAGGATGAAGCAACTTTAGCATATCCTTCAGCGAGCTAATCAATACAAATTGAACTAAGGCTTTATCTTTTTTATCTTCGCCATAAAGTCTTGGCTTTACAATTTCTATATACCAGTCGCAAAATTCATTCCAAATCAATTCGTAGGTTTTTTGAGCAGCTAACGCTAGCTCAAACTTATCCATGTTTACTGTAACTTCTCTT
>CAYRVM010000095.1:5729-6305 GCA_964427575.1 uncultured Oscillospiraceae bacterium
TTTATTCTAGAAATTATCCATTTGTCTTCAGCCTTTAAATTATGCTTTGTTAAATCAATGCTGAACATAGCCATTAAGTCTTCTTTGCTCTCTTCTTGTCCAAGACCCATGGAAATAAATCTAGCTGCATTCCAAAGTTTGTTCGCAAAGTTCCTACTTGCGGACACTTTTTCTATTTGGAATCTCATATCATTGCCTGCTGAGACCCCGGTGATAAGCATGAATCTAAGCGCGTCCGCACCAAAATCCTGTATGATTTCGATTGGGTCAACACCGTTGCCCAACGATTTGCTCATCTTCCTTCCTTCTGCATCTCGAACTAGACCATGAACAAAAATATATTTGAAGGGAAGTTCTCCAGTCATTTCGAGGCCAGAGAAAACCATTCTTATTACCCAGAAAAAGATAATGTCATAGCCGGTAACCAGTACATCCGTCGGATAAAAATATTCAAAATCCTTCGTTTTCTCTGGCCAGCCTAATGTGGAGAAAGGCCAAAGCGCAGAACTGAACCAAGTGTCCAAAACGTCCTCATCCTGCTTGACGTTGGTAGAATTGCATTTTATGCAGTGCTTT
>CAYRVM010000096.1:0-765 GCA_964427575.1 uncultured Oscillospiraceae bacterium
TATCTTAAGATTATAAAGAACCTCGAGAAGCTCCTTCATATTGAGGCATCCGCCTTTTTTGGCTTTAATTATACTGTTCTTTATATCAAAAAAAGAACCCAACGAAATAGAACCTTTCTCTATGATAATAGATGCTGCTTCGCTAGTTTCTCTTTGCCCCTCGCTAATATCATAGATATTAGACGTAGGGGTTAGATTAGAAACAATTTCTTTAGCCATATTCGTAGTAGCTAGGGACTTCAAAATATCAATAATCTTATTGTACTCAAGTACCCTAAATGTCTTTTCGTTCATTGCTTGTTCTTAATCGACAATTTTTTTGTATCGATCTAGTTCTCCTTTTAATTGAATATTTTCCATTTGCAAATCAAAGAAGCTATTTTCCATCTCCTTGCATTTTTCAGCAAGATCAATAATTTCTTGAGTGGCTGATTCGTTGGAATCCTTAGTAAGCCTAGTTTGACTTAATATTTCATTGTACTTATCACTTAAATCGTCGAATTCCCTTTGCATTTCCTCTTGTCTTTTAATGACGCTCTGCATTTCGATATTCTTCTCTTCAAGTTTGTTTCTCATTTCTACAACTTGTTCAACGCTAGAATTCGCATCTTCCTTATATTGCATAAAGCTATTCTTCGCTTCATCCCAAAGTTTTACATAGTGCATCGTATCTTTTGCAAGCCTTTGATTCTCTTGTTCAAGTTGATTATATGATTCTCTTAATTTAAATAAATCTTCGGCTGTATTTATTGAAGTAAGTACTGC
>CAYRVM010000096.1:775-6275 GCA_964427575.1 uncultured Oscillospiraceae bacterium
GTGAAAGGGAGGCTCCAACTGCCTTGTCAGATATTTCCTGCATCTTCCCATCCACATAGCTCGCTATATTTAAAATTTCTTCTCTCTTGGAGTCACCAGATAATACATAATCAACCCCGAATATTTTTACACTAACTCTGACGTGATCTTCCATTTTGATTCTCCTCCTATACTTCTCTGAGCACAGCATTTAATCTTTTAGATAATTCCGCAAGAATTCCCTTATGAACTGATGCAACTTCTTCGTCGGTCAAGGTCTTATTTGAATCTCTGTAATTAAGTTTAAAAGCAAGACTCTTATGTCCATCTAGAACTTGTTTCCCTCGATACACGTCAAATAGCTCTACGCTTTCGAGTAATTGTCCGCCCTTTTCGATAATGATTTCATTAATAGAGTCAACACTAACATCTTCAAGCACCAACAAAGCTATATCCCTTGATATGCCAGGATACTTTGGCAATGGTTTATAAAGTCTATCAATATTGGCCTTTTCGTATACTTTTTCAAGGTCGATTTCTGACAAGTTTACTCTCTGGGAAAAGCCATATCTTTCCATTACATCTGGATGAATCTCACCAATAATACCTACCATTTCATCCCCTATGAATATGTCTGCGCATCTTCCAAAGTGAAAAACTGGCATATCTTCTCTAGCAACAAATCTAGCATTACTTATACCTAGTGGTTTAAATAATTCTTCGAGGTATCCTTTTATTGTAAAGAAGCTTTCCACTTCTCCATAGCTACCTAATGTTAGATACTCTGTTTGCTTAGGAAGATTATCCTTATCCTTTGTCGAACTATGGAATACATTTCCTATTTCAAAAGCTTTGACCTTTCCAATATTCCTTGAGCTATTCCTTGCAAGTACTTCAAGCATATTCGAAATTAGGCTAGTTCTCATTATGCTCGTGTCTTCGCCGAGTGGATTGATAAGTTTTACATAATCCCTAAGTTTTCCATCAATAGGGGCATTTATTTTATCTAATACCTTTGGGTTTGTGAAAGAAAATGTTTGAATTTCATTTAATCCCATTCCAACCAAATTGTTTTTTATAATTTCTCTCAGTTCTTGCTCCCTAGTAATCTTTGAGGCAATATTACCTTTAGGAAGAGTTGTTGGCATTTTATCATAGCCATAAATCCTAGCAACTTCCTCGGTAAAATCAATTTCCACATTTAAGTCTTGTCTAACGGTTGGAGGGGTCACTATCATTTGATCGCCGTGAACCTCAACTTCCATTTCCAAACTATTAAATATCTTCTTCATTTCATCTGTAGACATGTTAAGCCCAAGTATCTTGTTTACTCTGCTTGTTCTAACTTTTGTTGATATTTTCTTATGAACGACTGGGTAAACATCAATAATTTCTTTAACCACAGTACCTATGCCAAGTTCTTCAATAAGCCTACATGCTCTTTCGCAAGCATCCTTTGCAATATTGGCATCGATACCCTTTTCAAATCTGCTAGATGCTTCAGTTCTTAATCCAAGTTTTTTCGAAGTGCTTCTAATGGAATCTCCATTAAAGTTTGCAGATTCAATTAATATGGTTTTAGTACTTGATGTAATTTCAGAATACATTCCACCCATTACACCAGCAATTGCAAGGTTCTTTTTATCATCTTTTATAAGTAACATTTCCTTTGATAAGACTCTATCTGCTCCATCTAAAGTTTTAAAGATTTCTCCGTCTTTTGCTTTTTCAACAGTAATATGTCCATTCTCTAAAGAGTCTAAGTCAAATGCATGGAGGGGCTGCCCAAATTCTAGCATTACATAATTTGTTATATCTACAATATTGTTTATTGGTCTCATCCCACCATTAATTAGTCTCTGTTGGAGCCACCAAGGTGATATTCCAATCTTAATATCTTTAACAACTTTAGCACAGTATCTATTGCATAGTTCCGGTGAAAGAATATCAACCTTAGCGAAATTCCTTACATCATCAATTTCATTGTCTGATTTTGTACTAGGGTATTTTATCTTTATCTCTTCAAGTGCTGCCATTTCTCTTGCAATGCCAAGCATGCTCAGGCAATCAGGTCTATTTGGAGTTATTTCAAATTCCACTATTTTCTCGATAAGATTAAGCGCCTTCGCAAGATCTTGACCTAACTCATATTCGTTATCTAAAATAAATATGCCATCCTTTTGATGAATTGGAATCAATTTATCTTCAAACCCCAATTCTTTGCATGAGCAAAGCATTCCCTCAGAGGCAACATCGCGAAGCACACCATTTTTAATTTCTTTTCCACCGGCTATAATAGCTCCATCTAAAGCAACAGGAACATAGGCACCTATAAATACATTTGTAGCGCCAGTTACAATTTGAATAACTTTTGATCCTATATCAATCTTTGTAACTAAAAGCTTATCTGCATTAGGGTGTTTTTCTATACCAGTAATTTTTCCGACTACAACATTGCTAAATTCCGTTCCAAAATCAATAACTGTTTCAATGTTTGAACCAGACATAATCATCTTTTCGCAAAATTCATTAATATCCATATTAAAATCTACATAACTTTTTAACCAACTGATAGGTACTAACATAATTTTGCCTCCTACTTGAACTGTTTTATGAATCGCATATCGTTTTCATAAAACAGCCTTATATCATCAATCTCGCATCTGAGCATGGCAATTCTCTCTACTCCCATACCAAAAGCAAATCCCGTATATTTTTCTGTATCAACGTTCCCAACTGCAAGTACATTTGGATGCACCATGCCGCAACCAAGAATTTCAATCCATCCACTGCCTTTACATACTCTGCAACCTGAGCCACCACACTTAAAGCAAGATACATCAACCTCTGCGCTTGGTTCAGTAAAAGGGAAATGATGAGGTCTAAATTTAGTTCTTACCTTGGTTCCGAAAAGTTCCTTAGCAAAAGCATCTAATGTTCCTTTCAAATCCGCCATAGATATCCCTTCATCTACTGCTAATCCTTCAACTTGATGAAACATAGGTGAATGGGTAGCATCTGGAGTATCGCATCTAAAGCATCTGCCAGGTGAAATAACCTTGATTGGAGGTTTTTCGCGAAGTAATGTTCTAATTTGAACAGGCGAAGTTTGTGTTCTCAATAAAATATCATCTGTAATATAAAACGTATCCGTCAAATCTCTAGCTGGATGGTTAGCCTTCGCATTAAGAGCATCGAAATTATGAAATACTGTTTCGATTTCTGGACCTTCTGCTATCTGGTAACCCATGCTTTTAAATACCCTAGATATATCTTCAATTGTTTTAGTGATTGGGTGTTTAACTCCAAGGTCAATAAAAATGCCAGGCTCTGATACATCAATTTTTTCAGATTTAAATCTAGCTTTCTTCTGTGCATTTTTCATGTTTTCGAAAGTTTTGTCTAACATTCCTTCGATTTCTGTCCTAACGTTATTTGCAGCCATTCCAAAGGATTTTCTTTCTTCCTCGCCTAAAGATCCCATAGATCTAAGTATCTCTGTGAGTTTACCTTTTTTCCCTAGCAGTTTTACCCTTATTTCTTCAGCATCGTTTATGGACATTACGTTCTTTAATTGTTCTTTTGCATCTTGCAAAATATCCTTCAATTGATTTTGCATTGTCTTCCTCCCAATCTAATGTTAAATATATAATATCATATATGTAATATGCTTTTTAGTTGCTTGATAACTTTTGTCTGACTCCCTCATATATAATTATGGAAGCTGCTACAGCTGCATTTAATGATTCTGATCCTCCCGGCATTGGTATTGTTATCAGTCCATCTGCTGCATTTATAAACTCTTTACTTGCGCCTTTACCTTCATTCCCAATTACTAATGCAACTTTTGCTCTTAAGTCTTCCTGGAAATAATTTTTGCCACCAGTAACATTTGTGCAAAGCATTTTCATTCCAGTTTTTTTCAATTTATCAATTGCCAATTTTTCATTTTCGAAAAATATAAAAGGCATTTTGAAAATAGCACCGGCAGTAGCCCTTACAACTTTGTGGGAATAGATATCTCCAGTTCCTTTTATTATTCCGATGCATGAAACTCCTGCTGCTTGACTAGTTCTTATAATAGTTCCTATGTTCCCCGGATCCTGCAATTTATCTAAAATAACCATAAAGGTTTTTTCTCTATTTAAAAGGTCATCTTTGTATTCTCTTTTACTTACAATTCCAATGATACCTTGGGAATTTTCCGTATCAGCAATGCTTTTAAATATTTTTTCTTCCACGCTGAAAAACTCGATTTTGCTTTCAATTAAATGTTTTAATAGTTTTCTATTTTGTTCAACTTCTGATTTAGCAAATTCTTCACTGACTAAAATGTTATTTATTTTTGCTCTCTCCGAAATAGCTTCAACAATTAAGTTAGGGCCTTCAATAACAAACAAAGAAAGCTCATCTCTGATTTTCTTTGTTTCCAGTTGTCGAATTAGTTTGATAATTTTATTATCCTTTGAAGTTATATCGGCCATGTTTTTCCTCTTGTTATTAAAAAGCCGGTTTTTTATACCGGCTTAATTTTTTCTCTTAAAAATTACCTTTATTATCTTTCAAGAAGCTCGGTATATCAAAACTTGGTTTAGCTCCTATGGAATTATATGCTGAATTTGAGTCTGACCTTAGGTCTAGATCATCAAGAATATATTCAACTCTATCTTCTCCTGATTCCTCAGCTCTAGGTTCCATTTTAATTAGTGTCTCAAATCCCCTATCCTCGAATCCAGTTGCAATAACTGTAATTAGCATTTCGTCTTTAAGGTTTTCATCAATCACTGCACCGACAATAATATTCGCATCAGGGTCTGCAGATTTCTGTACTAGTTCTGCTGCAGTGTTAACTTCAAATAGACCCAAATCCGCACCACCAGTAATATTTAATAGGACACCCTTTGCTCCCTCAATGGAAGTTTCCAAGAGAGGACTATGAATAGCTTGCTTCGCAGCTTCCTCAGCCCTGTTATCACCTGATGCTCTACCTATACCCATATGTGCAAGCCCAGTATTAAGCATAATGGTCTTTACATCAGCAAAGTCAAGATTAATAAGTCCAGGAACTGCAATCAAATCTGATATACCCTGTACACCTTGACGAAGAACATCATCTGCCATTCTGAAAGCATCCACAATGGAAGTTTTTTTCTCAGCTACCTGAAGCAATCTATCATTTGGTATTGTAACCAAAGTATCAACCGTACTTTTTAAGTTTTCTATACCTCTTTCAGCATATTGCATACGCTTTCTGCCTTCGAACATAAATGGTTTTGTAACTACTCCCACAGTAAGTATTCCCATTTCCTTAGCAATCTGCGCAACTATAGGAGCCGCTCCAGTACCTGTACCACCTCCCATACCTGCAGTAACAAATACCATATCTGCGCCTTTTATTGCTTGAGCAATTTCTTCTTTACTTTCATTGGCTGCTTTCTCTCCAATATCAGGATTTGCACCTGCTCCCAAGCCTTTTGTTAGCTTGTCCCCAACCTGTATCTTAGTATTGGCTTTTGAAAGG
>CAYRVM010000097.1:0-6224 GCA_964427575.1 uncultured Oscillospiraceae bacterium
GGTGGCAATGCTAAAATGATCCAAAAGCCAAGAACAGAAAATGAATATTTAGAGTTAAAAGCGGCCTTGGATTTACATATCGACAAAGCCGCTTATTATTATGATGTTTGCGGGTTAGTGGTATCTTTGTGGAGCCCAGAATTCGAATATTCGCATGCATGTGGATATAAAAACGTACTAACCAGAGAAAAGATTAAGACAGATGACATTCTACATATGGCTTCAATCACGAAACTATTTGTAGGCTTAGGTATTATGAAGCTTGAAGAAAAGGGCTTAATAAATATTGAAGATAAACTTATCAAATATTTGCCATGGTTTGTTATGAAAGATGAGAGATACAAAGAGATTACTATCAGACAACTTCTCTCACACACCTCAGGTATGCACGATGTTAGGGACTATCACTGGGACAAGCCAGAAAATGATGTGGATGCATTGGAAAGATACGTTAAATCACCAGAAGTTGCTAACGGAATGCTAAAATGGGATCCGAAAGATAAAAAGTTCAGCTATAGCAACATTGGATATGAGATTCTTGGAGTAGTAATTGCTGAGGTTTCAGGTCTGAGCTTTGAAGAATATATTAATCAAAACATATTTATTCCCCTAGGAATGAATAACTCAAAACTTCTAACATTTGAAAGATAAATGTCGCAGATCTGTGCACCGCATTATAAGAATGATAAAAATGAAATAATAAAGGCTGAGATTTTTCCTTATAGCCGTACGCATGGCCCGAGCTCAACCTTGACCTCAAATGCTGAGGATATGAAAAAATGGGCGATTGCTAACCTAGAAAATAGTATCTTAAAAGAAGAAACCTATCAAAAAATGATGGAAGTACAGGCATTAATTCCCAACAATGGAGAGAGCATTTGTTTAAGCTGGTTTAAGCGAGAGCAATCGGGTTTCGAATTGTATGGGCACGAGGGTGCTGACGAGGGATTCAGATCCAGCTTTTGGATGTGCCCCGAGCGGAAAATGTATATACTAGTCAATGCAAATATGACTGGCGCGCAGGTTAAGAAAATTAGTAAGATGGTGTTCGACCTATGTTTAGAGAAAAAGGTTAAACTGTAGTTGTGTGAAGGCTCTGGGTGTTTGACGAAAACTCGGTGCGAAGCGCCTTCGGCTTTATATGGCAGTAGAAATCTACAAATCTAAGATTTGTGATTTCTTTGCATAAGTTCGCCAACAATTTGCTTCGCAAATTGTTGGCGAGCTAGTATTTTGTCGCAATAGTTTTCTTACAAACACCCAGAGCCTTCTTAGACGAACAAATACAATTTGAACATTTTAGAATCGGGAAGACGCACAATAGTTTTATTTTAAGTACTCATCGGCTTTCTTATTCAAAAATTACAACTTAATTTTTCCCGAGGTGAGAAGTCATTGAGAAGTTCTAAAACAGATATATTATAATAAGGAGGGGTTAAAATGAAACATGAATGGAAGAGGATGGAAAAGGAGATTTACGCTCCAAAAAACAAACCAGAAATTATCAAAGTGCCAAAATTTAAGTTTTTCACGCTTTCTGGAGAAGGGAATCCAAATAGTGAAGAATTCTCAGAGGCGATCGGAGTACTATACTCCCTATCATATTGCATTAAAATGATGCCGAAAAAAGGCAAGACACCGCAAGGATACTTTGACTACACTGTATACCCATTGGAAGGGATTTGGGATTTGAACGATGAAGCGAAAGCCAAAGGAGTTATGGATAAGGATAGCTTGGTATATAAAATTATGATAAGACAGCCTGATTTCGTAACTGCTGAATTAGCTGAAGAGGCATTAAAAATAGTAAAGAAAAGTAAGCCGCATGTACTTCTTGAAAAGGCAGCCTTTGAAATAATTGAAGATGGCCAATGTGTTCAAATGTTGCATGTAGGTCCTTACGATTCAGAACCGGAATCATTTGCGATAATGCAAGAGTTTTGTGCTGAAAATAAATTAGTAAGAGAGAGCATGACACATCGCGAAATATATCTCTCAGATGCAAGAAAGACAGCTCCTGAGAAGTTAAATACTGTTTTACGATTTAAAGTTAATCGATAGGTGTGAAAAGGCTTCAGGTGGTTGTAAGAAAACTATTGCGACAACACCTTTTAAGCCGAAGGCGCGTCGCACCGAGTTTTCGTCAAGCACCTGAAGCCTTTGTGATGCGACAAGTAATAGGGATTGGTATATGAAGATTCAATTGAAAGCGGATTTGATGCTATTGATGGTGGCTATGTTTTGGGGAGCCTCAACTTTGCTGACGAAATTTAGTCTTGGAAGCATTGAAGGGTTCAACCTAATTGCATTAAGATTCATAATTGCTTTTATATTAGCTAGTATTGTCTTTTGGAGGAAACTTAGAGTTACTAACCTTGAGACTATAAAATATGGTGCGATATTGGCGGGCATTTTGTTTATTGTAAATGTATTATTTACATTTGGCGTTAGGTATACAACTGTATCCAATGCAGGTTTTTTGACTTGCCTAGCAAGCGTTTTTATACCAATGATATTATTTATTTTCACTAAAGAGATACCAAGTAAAAAGGTTGTGCTTAGCATTGCTTTAGCAGTAATCGGAATATATTTACTCACACTAAATGACAAAATACTTTTCAACTTGGGAGATTTTTTATGTATATTATGTTCTCTAGCATTTGCTGGGCACATCATTGCAACAGGTATTTTTACTAAAAGAGTTGACCCGGTCACATTAGGTGTAATTCAGTTAGGCTTTGCAGCATTATATAGCTCAATCTTTTCAATAATACTTGAGAGCCCTACGCTTCCATCAACAGCCGAATCATGGTTTACGGTCTTAATATTGAGCGTTTTTTGCACTGCGATTGGATTTATCGTTCAGACTTATGCCCAAAAGTATACAACTTCAGTGCACACGGGTTTAATTTTTTCTATGGAACCGCTATTCGCGGCATTCTTTGCATTTGCCTTTGCTCACGAGATACTTCTAATAAGAGGATATATTGGAGGTATAATTTTAGTGTTAAGTATAATCAATGTTGAAGTTGATTTAAAATCCATAAGAAAAAAGCCTGATAAAATCAGGCCCCAATAAATTAATCTAATTAAATTTACTTGCTAACCGGCACGTGAACCGTTTGGTACGAGTCTTTCTGGTTGCGCCAAAACGGGAACTATCCCATCTACAAACCCAATATCAAAGAGCATTCCTTCCGAAACCAAACCAAGCATTTTCCTTGGTTCTAGATTTACGACAAACAAAGCCTGTTTGCCTTCTATTTCCTTTGGGTTTTCTCTTTCTTTCTTAAGCCCAGCTAAGATTGTTCTAGTAAAATCTCCGAAATCTACGGTTAACTTTACTACCTTATCAGATTTTTCAATATCTTCTACAGATACTATTGTGCCAACTCTGATATCAACCTGATCCAAAATATCCAAATTAATGTTTGGTTTCACTGCATTATCCATTTTAACTTCTCCTTTTCTCTTATACTTAAGGTTTAATTATTTTCAAAGAAGGCCGTGGGGTGCTTGTAAGAATACTATTGCGACAACACCTTTTAAGCCGAAGGCGCGTCGCATCGAGTTTTCGTCAAGCACCCACGGCCTTCATCAAATACTATTTAAACTCTTCAGTTATCGCCTTCATTAGGTCCGATATAGGCAAATGCTGCGGACACTTTTCTTCGCAGAGCCTACAAGCAGTGCAGTGCTGAGGCCTTGCCTTTGGGTTTGTAAACATCTTGAAATCATCTAGAACTTTGGGGTTCTTATCAAACAAGAACCACTCATTGTAATAATTGAGGCATGTAGGTATATCAATCTTCTGAGGGCAAGGCATACAATACTGGCACGATGTGCATGATGCTTTAATAAGATTATTATATTCTAAACCTACCTTTTCTAAAGTTTCTCTTTCTGATTTTGTAAGAGGCTTGATTTTATCACCTGAAAAAATCTCTATATTTTGTTTAACTTGATCCAAATCTGACATACCACTTAAAATTGTAAACACTCCATCTTGAGAGGCAACCCACTTGAAAGCCCACTCAGCAGGCGTGCATTTTGATTCGGAACTAGCCCAAATATTTTTAATTGAAGCAGGTATATTATCCGTCAACTTGCCACCTTTGAGAGGTTCCATAACTATTACAGGAATATTTTTAGATACTGAATATTTTAAACCTTCTATACCAGCTTGAAAATTTGTATCCATATAATTCAATTGAATCTGGCAAAATTCCCATGGATATGCATCAATTAAGCTTTTGAAGAAAGGTAGTTCGTCATGGAAAGAAAAACCGATATGTTTTATTTTCCCTTCAGCCTTCATTCTCTCTAAAAAATCCAAAGTTCCTAACTTCAAAGTCCTTGCCCAAAGCGACTCGTTCAAAGCGTGAACAAGGTACATATCAATACACTCCACACCCAGCCTTTTAAGTTGATCTTGAAATATTGCTTCTATTTCAGCAGGTGTGCTACCCATCCATACAGGCATTTTATCAGCTAGTAAAACCTTTTCTCTGTAGCCATCCTTAAGAGCCTTACCGGTTACTACCTCACTCTTACCACCGTGGTACATATAAGCTGTGTCTACATAGTTAACACCGTTATCTATGGCAAATCTTATCATTTCTATAGCAGCATCTTCATCTATTTCGTTATTGTTATTGCCAACTACTGGCAATCTCATTGTTCCAAAACCTAACAAAGAAACACTTTTGTTTTCATCATTAAAAAATCTATATTCCATTTTTCCCTCCTCTGGCCCACTAATAAATATTGAAAATTATTTTGCAACTTAATAACTTATTAATATCATGAAGTTATAGTAACATATTACAAAAGTTTATAGTATAATTTTTATCAACGAAGCTTTGTTTAGATTAATAAACTTGGCAAACTTGGATAGCCATTTGGCAACTAAAGAAAGGGATAAAATGAGAAGAAAAGATAGAGAAATCACAGACTTAAAGGACATAGAAGGAATATTGGGTAGAGGATTCGTATGCCACTTGGGATTAACGGATGGAGCTAGAGCCTATATAGTTCCTTTAAATTATGCATACATGGACAACGCGATATATATTCATAGCGCTTCAGAAGGTAAGAAAATTGACATGATGAAGGCAAATAACAACGTGTGCTTCCAAATTGATATCAATACTAATGATATTGAAAGAAGAGGAGACGAACCTTGCGAGTGGGGAACTAAATTCGAATGTATAATGGGAACTGGTAAAGCTAGGTTCCTTGAAGACCCAAAAGAAAAGTGCGCTGCGCTGAATTTAATAGTTGGCAGATATGCAAAAAGAAAGTTTGAATTCCCAGAGTCGGAAGTTTCGGCAACTACAGTAATTAAAATTGAAATCGAAGAAATTAGTGGGAAGAGAGCTGATAGCTAGGATCAACATGGGAGTTCTGCCTAAATTTATTTGGGGTGCACCCTACAATCTTTTTAAAAACTTTTGTAAAATAACTTTGTTCTTCGAACCCAGTTTGAAGAGAAATTTCAAGGAGACTTAGGTTAGTAGTAACCAAAAGCTCCTTGCTTTTTTTTATTCTTAAAGAATTTATATAGTCACTAAAATTGCTACCCATTTCCTTTTTAAAAAGCACTGAAAGGTAAGCAGAATTTATATGCAAATTTTCGGATAGATCGTGTAGAGTTATCTTATTCATGTAGTTTGAGCTTATCTCTTGAACTGCTTTTACGATATAGTCGGAATTACCCAAATATAATGTATCAAAGACATTTGATGAAAAATTCATTACTATAGATTCAATTCTTTTTCGCAAATCAGAAACGTTCACAGCATCGTTTATAGAATTTACATAGTTGTAATCCTTTTCAAATACTTGCTGAATGGAAGCACCTCCCTCAATTGCTGACCTTGATAAAACAGCACAAAGTTCCAGTATGGTTGTCTTAACTAAATCCAAATTTCCAGATTCGATAAGTAAAACTTCATTAAGCAATTCATCTACAAGAATTTTTGCTTCATTTGACTCACCGTTTTTTACCTTAAGAATAAGCTGCTTTTCAATATCATAAGGATATAGTAGCGATAGATTCTTTTTCTTTAGCATTTGAACGCTTTCTCCTATTTGAGCCTGTTCTTTGAAATCATTATTAATTTCCTTATAATTTGAACTTTCTTCTGACCATGCAAGCACACAAGCAAAAAGTAACTTCGACAAATGGGCTACTTGGATGGGGGTAATCGATTTCATGTTTC
>CAYRVM010000098.1:0-6168 GCA_964427575.1 uncultured Oscillospiraceae bacterium
GCCCCGAAAGTAGAGATCACCAGTTGGTTTCAAAGTGATAAGAAGCCTTTTGATTGGGATTATGTTGATGATGATTTGATGGAATTGATGGAAATTGAAACCTGCATAATTTTATATTTAGAAGACTCACAAACTGGTAAAGACAAATTGGAAATGATTAAAGATAAAATCGATATTCTTAAAAAATCAGAAAATGAAGGAGTCTATGGTAGGCTTTTAGTAGAAAACATATTGGTTTGCGATGAAGATTGGAAGGACAATTGGAAAAAATTCTTTAAACCTACTAGGATTTCATCAAGAATTATTGTAAAACCGACATGGGAGCCATATGAAAAAGTTTCTGATAAGGAAATTGTAATCAATGTTGATCCCGGAATGGCTTTTGGAACAGGAACTCATGAGACAACTTCAATGTGCTTAAGATTATTAGAAAAATATATCGAAAGCGGTGTTGATAGCGTATTAGATTTAGGTTGTGGCTCCGGCATATTAGCAATTTCCGCTTCATTATTGGGGGCAAAGGAAAGCACTGGAATTGATATCGATCCTAATGCAATAACAGTTTCAATAGATAATATAAAATTAAACGGATTAGCTGATAAAGTTATTGTATATCAAGGAGATTTGACTAAAGGTCTTGATATCAAAGCAGATATCATCGTTGCTAACCTAGTAACAGAGTTGATATTAGTACTTCTAAAGGATATTAAAAAGCATCTTAAAGGAAAAGGCATCTTTATTTCTTCTGGTATTTTAATAGAGAAGCAAGAAATAATAGCTGAAGCTTTGAGAGAATCAGGCTTCAAGATCGTTGATATATTAAATGAGGGAGATTGGGCTGCGGTATGTGCGGTTTCAAATAGTAATGAATAGGTTTTTTGTCAATCAAGGAGAAATACACGGCAACTCCATAATAATTAGAGATAGAGATGATATAAAACATATTTCAAAGGTTTTAAGACTTTCGTTAAAAGATCAGTTGGAAATATCAGATTCTCAAGAATTCGAATACGTAGGCGAGATTGATTTCATTAGTCAGGATGAGATCAATCTTTTAATTATTGAGAAAAAGAAATTCGCGAGGGAAGCCAATAATAGAATCGATTTATTCCAGGGTATTCCTAAACAAGGAAAGATGGAATATATTATTCAAAAGTCTGTTGAAATTGGGGTAAATAAAATAATACCGGTTTTTACAGAAAGATCTGTGCCACAAGAAAAGGGCAATTCAGCGAATAAAGTTGAAAGATGGCAAAAGGTATCAAGCGAAGCTGCTAAGCAGTGTAAGAGAGGGATTTTGCCACATGTGAGCGTACCAGTGACTTTCACAAAGATGCTAAAAGAATTAGAAAATTATGATTTTATAATTTTGCCTTATGAAAACGAAACAGGCAAAACTCTTAAAGATGTTCTAACAAAAATTAAAGCAAATGAAAAATTCAATGATAAAGAAAATAAACATAGCTTCGCAGTAATAATTGGCCCAGAAGGTGGCTTCCCAGTTGGAGAAGTAGAATCTCTTGTTTCAATAGGCGCATTAAAAGCAAGCCTAGGCAAGACGATTTTAAGAACAGAAACTGCCGGCGCCGCAACACTTGCCATGATGATGTACGAATTAGAATTATAGGATGATTATGAAGATAGCATTTCACACCTTGGGTTGCAAGGTAAATCAATACGAAACCCAGATTTTAAAAGAGAAATTTATTAACAAAGGATTTATACTTTCTGAAGAAGGCGAAAAGTCCGATGTTTACGTTATAAATACATGCACTGTTACCGCTTTATCTAATAAAAAATCAAAGCAATTTATTAGGAAGGCATTAAGAGAAAATGAAAATGCAGTTATTGTTGTAACTGGATGTTTTGCACAGATAAACCCTGAAGAAGCAATGGGAATAGAAGGTGTTTCAATTGTTTGTGGAACTAATGAAAAAAACAATATTGTTGAATACGTAGAAAATTTCTTGAAAGATAAAAAGAAAATTAGCAAAATCAAAAGCTACGATGAGCTTAATTATTATGAAGAAACGGGTATAATCCACGATATGGATTCTCGCACCAGAGCATTTGTTAAAATTCAAGAAGGCTGCAATTGCTTTTGTTCGTATTGCATAATACCATTTGCGAGGGGACCTGTAAGAAGTCGCGAACTAAATGATATTTTAACTGAAGTTAAAACCCTTGTTGATAGTGGCTATAAAGAAGTAGTTTTAACAGGTATCAATACAGCATTATACGGATTTGAAACTGGAGAATTAAAACTTTCAGAGTTAGTAAAAGCAGTTAACGATATCGACGGAGATTTTCGAATACGAATAGGATCTTTAGAACCTAATGTTATTGGAATAGCTCACTTAAAGAATCTTTTAAAATATAATAAACTATGTCATCATATGCACCTATCCCTACAAAGCGGAAGTGACAGTATCTTAAAAGCAATGAATAGAAATTACGATTCATCAACATTCAAAACACTAATAAAATCTTTAAGAGAGTTTGATGACCTGTATTCAATTACTACGGACATTATCGTTGGATTTCCTGGCGAAACTGAAGCTGACTTTGAAGATAGCCAAAATATTGTTAGAGATTCTCAATTTGGAAAAGTGCATGTATTTAAATATTCTAAAAGAGAAATGACAAAAGCGAGTACCATGGAAAATCAAATTTCTAGCGCAATAAAAACTGATCGCAGTAATTCTCTTACTGACCTTGCCGAAAAGGCAAGCTTAGAGTTTCTCGAGAAAAATATTGGCAGTACAACAAAAGTTCTTATTGAGGAAATTAACCTTCAAGAAAAACAAATAATAGGTTATTCAGATAATTATATTAGGGTATATATTGATTCGAATGATAACGATCTATCAAAAAGTATAAATGAATTCAAAAGGGTATACTTAATCGAAAAATATAGGGATGGCCTCAAGGGCAAGATAGTATTTTAATTAAAGGAGGAAAGAAAATGGAAGATTGTATATTCTGCAAAATTGGAAATGGAGAAATACCATCAAAAAAAGTTTATGAAGATGACAAAATTTTGGCCTTTCACGACTTATCACCAAAGGCACCAGTTCATGTTTTAATAATAACTAAGAAACATATTGCGTCTTTAGAGGAAACGACTGATGATGACACGCTTATTTTAGGTGAACTTTTAGTTAAAATAAAATTGATTGCAAAAGAACTTGGTCTAGTAAATGGATATAGACTAGTTTCCAATTGTGGAAACGATGGAATGCAAACTGTAAATCACTTACATTTTCATCTAATGGGTAAAAGACTAATGCAATGGCCTCCGGGTTGATTAATAATTAATGTTGTAAATATCAATATTTATTGTTGCTAAATAATTTGATTAAGGTTATAATATCCTTTGTTATAGACTTAAACCGTTGGAAAAGCATGGTAGGAATTTCGGAATACGGAGGGGGTGAAAAAATAATGGCACAGGTAGTTGTAAGAGAAAACGAGAGCTTGGAAAGTGCTCTAAAAAGATTCAAACGTTCATGCGCAAGAGATGGAGTAATGTCAGAACTTAGAAAAAGAGAACATTATGAAAAGCCTAGCGTAAAGAGAAAGAAAAAATCAGAAGCAGCAAGGAAAAAGGCAAAAAAATTCTAAAAGAGGTGTGTTAAATGTCTTTAAAAGACAGGTTAGCAAATGATTTCAAAGATGCTTTAAGAGAAAAAGATGTAATCAAGAAAAACACTGTAAATCTAGCTAGAGCTGCTATTAAACAGTACGAAGTAGATAAAAGAGTTGAAATTGATGAAAACGGCATACTTGAGATTCTTGCAAAACAAGTAAAAATGAGAAAAGATGCCCTCGCAGATTTTGAAAAAGCCGGCAGAACGGATTTATTAGAAGACTATAACAAGGAAATAGCAATTCTTTCAGAATATTTGCCTAAGCAATTGACTAGAGACGAACTTACAGCAATAATTTTAACAACAGCTAATGATATGGGGATTGAAATGAGCAAAAGCAACATGGGGAAACTTATGGGGGCTGTAATACCAAAAGTTAAAGGCAAAGCAGATGGAAATTTTATAAAAGAGATTGTAGAATCAATATTATCATAACAAGAGAACCCGATTTTATCGGGTTTTCTCTATTTTTATAGTTTTACAAATTAGACTTTTGAAGGTATAATAAATGACTACACAAATATTTAAAAATTTGCCAAATCAGAAATTATGGAACGAGGTATATTATGAATATCATTTTTAGCGATGAAAAGCTCCCCAGTAAAAATGTCATTGAACATATGAAGCAGGCTGCCGAGTTATGTCTTTTAAATGAAGGCCTTGATCCAACTAAATATGAAATCAGCGTAACATTTGTTGGAGCTGACGAGATTAGAGAATTAAATAAACTATTCAGAGAAAAAGACCAAGTAACCGATGTTTTATCATTTCCACAATTTGATGAAATACCAAGGGAAAAAATCTCGGGAGTTGTTTCTATAGGGGATGTTGTTATATGCTCTGAAGTAGCATTAATTCAAGCTGAAGAATACGGTCATTCTGCAGAAAGAGAGCTAGTTTATCTACTAGTCCATAGTATTTTCCACTTATTAGGTTATGACCACGATGAAGAAGGCGAAAAACTTGAAATGAGAGAAAATGAAGAAAAAATAATGGAGAATATAAATTTAGCAAGATAAGCAAAACTATTATTTAGTTTTCAGGAGGTTAAGATGAAAGATAGAGAACTTTTTCTTATAGCAAAAGCGGCGTTAAATAACGCATATGCGCCTTACTCAAAATTCTCTGTAGGCGCGGCATTGCTAACTAAAAGTGGGAAAGTATATACCGGAGTAAATGTTGAAAATTCATCTTTTGGAGCAACTATTTGTGCAGAGCGCACCGCTTTTACAAAAGCCATTTCAGAAGGGGAAAGAGAGTTTTTGACGATTGCCGTTACATCTTCAGAGGGGGAAGCTTTTCCTTGTGGCATATGTAGGCAGTTTATGTTTGAGTATGGGGATGATTTAAGGGTTGTAGTAGGTAATAACGAAGACCAATTATATTCATATTCCATTTCTGAACTTTTACCACATGGTTTTAGATTGAACCAATACGATATTAAATAATACAATTGATCAAAATGATCAAATATAGAAAGTTATAATCAAAGGAGTAAAAATGAAATCAGGTTTTGTAGCAATTATTGGTAGGCCTAATGTTGGGAAGTCAACACTTTTAAACTCTATATTAGGCGAAAAGGTGGCCATCGTATCTGACAAACCTCAAACGACTAGAAACCATATAAGGGGTATTTATACAGAAAACGATTACCAAATAATATTTATTGACACACCGGGTATTCATAAGCCAAAAAACAAACTAGGTAGTTTTATGATTGAAATGGCTGAAAACTCTTTAAACGAGGTTGAATTAGTTTTACTGCTTGTTGACGAAAGCCTTACAATTGGGCCCGGTGATAGGTACATATTGGATTTGTTGACTAAAATAAAGACACCAAAGTACTTGTTAATCAACAAAATTGATAAGATGACACCCGATGGGTTTAAACAAGTTTATGATGAATATACTAGACAAGATATTTTTGATGAAATATTTGGAATTTCAGCATTAGCTGGAGATAATGTGAAGAAATTAGTCGAAGCTATCAAGACTAAAATGCCTGATGGGCCTCAATATTTCCCAGGGGATATAGTTACTGACCACCCAGAAAGGTTTATCATTACTGAAATAATAAGAGAAAAACTACTTCACTACTTAGATTGTGAAGTTCCTCACGGAGTTGCAGTGGAAATTGAGACTTATAGCGAGGAAAAAGATATTACAAAAATTGGAGCTATAATTTATTGCGAAAAGAAATCCCACAAAGGTATTATTATCGGCAAGGATGGGAAAAAACTTAAAGGAATTGGAAAGAGCGCAAGAATTGAGATAGAAGCATTGCTTGGGATTAAGGTATACTTAGAACTTTGGGTAAAAGTTAAGGAAAACTGGAGAGAAAGCGATTTCTTGCTAAATTCCTTTGGATACAAAAAATAATTAACTCGCTAATTCAAAATATTGTAAAGAATGGTAAATGAATGTATACAGACACCGATGGCGTAGTTTTAAAACAAGTAAAAACTCTTAATAACAGAAAAATGATTTTGCTTTTTTCACGGAAATTTGGAAAAATTAG